>NZ_BAAAVI010000005.1:0-202105 GCF_039534445.1 Streptosporangium fragile
AAGAAACGGACGCGTGCACCGCGCTCCCGACCTCAGCGGCCGATCGCCCGGGGCGTTCCATTTCGTGTTTTAATCCTACGGATCTGCCTGGACCGTGTCAAACCGCTTGCTTTCAGCTGTTTGTCGCGGAACAGGAAAACCCTTTAGAATTCCCATCGCTCCGGATCTGGAGCAACCCTCTGAACTTACCGTGTCATCCGAGCCATGACGAATCAACCGATTTTTCGGTGATCAACATGGATCCGAACTCTCAAGTTCGTTCAGTGGGGTGGCTCCCTGGGCCCGTCCGCCGATCAGGCGTCCGGCTCGCTCCGGGGCATTCAGAAGATTAGGCGGCCTCCACACCATCGTCAAATCAGCCGCGCTGGACAGAACCGCAGGTCAGGGCAGTCCCTTAAGAAGGGCAGGGGTGTTCGCTACCGGAACGTTACCCAACCGGACGACCGGCGCCCCGGCCGGAGCCAGGGCTCCGGCCGGGGCGCCGAATACTCACGACCACGACCCTGAGCAGGGAGGACGGCAGGTCCCGCCCTCCCCCGAAGACGGGTCAGGCCTCGACGATCTCGACGCCGCCGACGGAGCGCTTGCCACGCCGCAGCACCAGGAATCGCCCATGAATCAGATCCTCGGCCGACGGCACGTAGGTGTCGTCGGCGACCTTGGCGTTGTTGAGGTAGGCGCCGCCCTCCTTGACCACGCGCCGCGCCTCGGACTTCGACTGGACCAGGCCGCTCTGGGCGAGCAGGTCGACGAAGGGCGCTCCCAGGGCCGGGATCTCCGCGCGCGGGACCTCGGCGAGCGCCGACCCGAGAGTGCGGGCGTCGAGGTCCTGCAGCGACCCATGGCCGAACAGCGCGCGCGAGGCGGCGACGACGCGCTCCAGTTCCTCGCTGCCGTGAACGAGCGTGGTGACGTCCTCCGCGAGAGCCCGCTGCGCCTCCCTGGCCGCCGGCCGGTCGGCGACGGCCTTCTCCAACTCGGCGATCTCGTCCCGCGTACGGAAGGTGAACACCTTCAGGAAGCGGACCACGTCGCGGTCGTCGGCGTTGAGCCAGTACTGGTAGAACGCGTACGGCGAGGTCAGCGCCGGGTCGAGCCAGATGGCGCCGCCCGCGGTCTTGCCGAACTTGGTGCCGTCCGCCTTGGTGATGAGCTTGCCCGTCAGGGCGTGGACGTGCACGCTCTCCACCCGGCGGATCAGGTCGACGCCGGCGGTGATGTTGCCCCACTGGTCGCTGCCGCCGAGCTGGAGCGTGCAGCCGTGCCGACGGTAGAGCTCCAGGTAGTCGTTGGCCTGGAGGATCTGGTAGCTGAACTCGGTGTAGCTGAGCCCGTCACCGCCCAGGCGCGCCGACACCGACTCGCGGGCCAGCATGCGGTTGATCGGGAAGTGCTTCCCCACGTCACGCAGGAAGTCGATGGCGGACATCTGCGCGGTCCAGTCGAGGTTGCTGACGAGCGTCGCACCGGTCGGGCCCTCGTCGAAGGAGAGGAACTTCTCCACCTGGACACGGATGCGCGAGACCCAGTCGGCGACGACCTCCGAGGAGTTGAGGGACCGCTCGGTGCTGCGGCCGCTCGGGTCGCCGATGAGGCCGGTGGCACCGCCGACGAGACCGATCGGCCGGTGACCCGCCCGCTGGAACCGGGTGAGGATCAGCAGCGTGGCCAGGTTACCGGCGTGCAGCGAAGGAGCGGTCGGGTCGAAGCCCGCATAAACCGTGATCGGTCCCTCGGCGAGTGCCTTGCGCAGCGCGTCGGCATCGGTGGTCTGCGCGATGACGTCGCGCCATTCGAGCTCATCGAGGATGTCGGTCACGGTTCTGGCTTTCCAATGTTCGAAGGGACATATCCGCTCCCGTACACACTGCCCGATGGCAGCACCGTCGCGCCACTCGGAACCTCCTTCGCAGCCCTCTCACGTGCGGGGCGACCGCCCGAGCCGGGCGAAACGGAGACGGAGGAGCCGCCCGCGGGACAAGAACAGGTGATCGCGAACGGGAGGCCTACCGGCGGCGCGGAACGTGGCGGCGGTGGGGTGAGACGGTGGGATCACCGTCGATCCAGAAACGCCAGGGTGTCTCCTGCGCCGACGAGACCCCGGTGCGCGGCCCCGAAAGGACCGACGAGGGTTTGGCGGGTTCGCCCTCCAGCACCGAGAGGGGGCCCGGCACGCAGGCGTCGAGCCCGTTGTGCTCGCGGGTGAAGCCGAGCGCCACCGCCAGGCGTGCCGGGCCACGCGCGAGGTCACGTTCCGGGACGGTACGGGCGGCGCCCGCCGCCCGGCGGGCCAGCGCGACCTCGACGCCGGTGATCACTTCTCCCGCGCGCAGCAGCACCCCGGACCCGATCCTTTCCGGCAGGCAGGTCAGATTGGCGCAGAAGTGCATGCCGTACGTGAAATAGACGTACAGGTGACCGGGCGGCCCGAACATCACCGTGTTGCGACGGGTCTGGCCGCGGTAGGTGTGCGATGCCGGGTCCTCCCCCGGCCGGCCGTACGCCTCGACCTCGGTGAGACGCACCGCGACCGGCCCGTGCACGAGCACCCGGCCCAGCAGGTCCGGGGCCACCTCGTGCGAGGGCCGGTCGAAGAAGTCACGCGGCAGCGGAGCGGATGAGGCGAGCGGGTGCCCGTCGCCCCCCTCGGTGGACATGGGCTCCCGGTCACCGCCCCCCTCGCCGGACACGGGCTCCCGGTCACCGCGCCCGCCCGGTTCCGGAGCCCGCACGCCGGGTTCCTCGGCGGGTGCCGGCCGGTGCCCGCCGCGCCCGTCAGCGGGCATCAGTTCCCGCTCGCCCAGGCGGCCTGGGCGTCGACGATCTCGCGCAACGCGACGAGCTGGTCGCGGACCCGGTCGGGGGCCGTGCCACCGTGCGCCTTGCGGGCGGCCAGGGCGCCGGGCACCGACAGGACCTCGCGGGAGTCCGGCGTGAAGTGCGGGGAGACCTTGACCAGTTCCTCGTCGGTGAGCTCGCCGAAGTCCTTGTCGTTGACCTGGCACCAGACGACCAGGTGCCCGACCGCCTCGTGTGCCTCGCGGAAGGGGACGCCCCGGCGGACCAGCAGTTCGGCGAGGTCGGTGGCCAGCGCGAACCCGTCGGGGGCCGAGGCCTCCAGCTTGGCGGTGTTGACGCGCATGGTGGCGACCAGGCCGGCCATGGCCGGCAGGACCAGCAGCAGGGTGTCGACGGAGTCGAACACCGGCTCCTTGTCCTCCTGCAGGTCGCGGTTGTAGGTCAGCGGCAGGCCCTTGAGCGTCGTCAGCAGCGACATGAGGTTGCCGATGAGGCGGCCGCTCTTGCCCCGGGCGAGCTCGGCCACGTCCGGGTTCTTCTTCTGCGGCATGATCGACGAGCCGGTGGAGTAGGCGTCGTCCATCTCGATCCAGCGGAACTCCTGCGAGGCCCACAGGACGATCTCCTCGCCCAGCCGCGACAGGTGCGTGCCGATCATCGCCGCGTCAAACAGGAACTCGGCGGCGAAGTCGCGGTCGGCGACCGCGTCCATCGAGTTGGGCGCGGCGGAGTCGAAGCCGAGCTCCCTGGCCACCGCCTGCGGGTCGAGCGGCAGCGAGGAGCCGGCCAGCGCGCCCGAGCCGAGCGGGGAGACGGCCGCGCGGCGGTCCCAGTCGCGCAGCCGGTCGATGTCGCGGGCGAAGGCGTGGACGTGGGCCAGGAGCTGGTGGCCGAAGGAGACCGGCTGGGCGTGCTGCAGGTGGGTCATGCCGGGGGCCGCCGTCTCGGCGTGCTCCTCGGCCTGGCTCATCAGCGCGGTCTCCAGCTCGACCAGCCGGGACACGATGTGCCTGACGTGGTCGCGGAGGTAGAGCCGGAGATCGGTGGCGATCTGGTCGTTGCGGCTGCGACCGGCCCGGAGCTTGCCGCCGAGCGTGCCGAGGCGCTCCAGCAAGCCGCGCTCCAGCGCGGTGTGGACGTCCTCGTCGGCGACGGTCGGCCGGAACTCACCCGCCTTGCAGGCCCGCTCCAGGTCGTCCAGGGCGCCGAGCATCCGGGTCAGCTCGTCGTCGGTCAGCAGGTTCGCGCGGTTCAGCACCCGGGCGTGCGCACGCGAGGCCAGCAGGTCGTACGGCACAAGCCGCCAGTCGAAGTGCACGCTCACCGAGAGCCGGGTCAGCGCGTCGGCCGGACCTCCTTCGAACCGGCCGCCCCACAGCCGCATCGGCTTACCACCATCAGTCACCGTTGTTCTCCTCCTCGTTCAATCCGCGACCTTAGCCCACTCAGGCCAGTCGGGCGTCCCGAGCGGAGGCGATCTTGGAGGGAAGGCTCCACAGCTCGACGAAGCCCTTGGCCAGGGACTGGTCGAAGGTGTCGCCGGTGTCGTAGGTGGCGAGGTTGAAGTCGTACAGGGAGGCCTCGGAGCGCCGGCCGGTGACCGTGGCGCGACCGCCGTGCAGGGTCATCCGGATCTCGCCGGTGACGTGCTGCTGCGCCTCGGCGATGAAGGAGTCGAGGGCCTTCTTGAGCGGGGAGAACCACAGGCCGTCGTAGACCAGCTCGCCCCAGCGCTGGTCCACCGACCGCTTGAACCGGGCGAGGTCGCGCTCGACGGTGACGTTCTCCAGCTCCATGTGGGCGGTGATCAGGGTGATGGCGCCGGGGGCCTCGTAGACCTCGCGGGACTTGATGCCGACGAGCCGGTCCTCGACCATGTCGAGGCGGCCGACGCCCTGGGCCCCGGCGCGCCGGTTGAGCTCCTCGATGATCTGGTACGGGGTGAGGTGCCGCCCGTCCAGCGCCACCGGGACGCCCTTGACGAAGCTGATGATGACCTCGTCGGCCTCACGCGGCTGGGCCGGGTCGGCGGTGTAGGCGTAGACGTCCTCGATGGGGCCGTTCCAGATGTCCTCCAGGAAGCCGGTCTCGACGGCCCGGCCCCAGATGTTCTGGTCGATCGAGTAGGGGTTCTTCTTGTTGGTCTCGATCGGCAGATGCTTCTCCTCCGCGTAGGCGATCGCCTTGTCGCGGGTCCACGCGTAGTCGCGGGCGGGGGCGATGACCTTGAGCTCGGGGAAGAGCGCGGCCAGACCGGCCTCGAAGCGGACCTGGTCGTTGCCCTTGCCGGTGCAGCCGTGCGCGACGTGGGTGCCGCCAAACTCCTTGGCCGCGGCGGCCAGGTGCTTGACGATGAGCGGCCGCGACAGCGCGGAGACCAGCGGGTAACGGTCCATGTAGAGGGCGTTGGCCTGCAGGGCGGGCACGCAGAAGTCGGCGGCGAACTCCTCGCGGGCGTCCACGACGACGGACTCCACGGCGCCGCAGTCGATGGCCCGCTTGCGGATGACCTCCATGTCCTCGCCGCCCTGGCCGACGTCGATGGCCACCGCGATGACCTCGGCGCCGGTCTTCTCGGCGAGGAAGGGAATGGCAACGGAAGTGTCGAGGCCGCCGGAGAAGGCGAGTACGACCCGGTCAGTCATGATTGGTCTCTCCAAAGTCTTCGTTCGTCACAGGTGTCAGATGGTGCCAGGGTCGCCCGCCTGAGCGGGCTGAATACGTCGGTCGGCGTGGCGGAGCAGCGCCTCGGCGACCGAGGCCCCGCCCATCGGGTCGCGGCTGATGACGAGGATGGTGTCGTCCCCGGCCACCGTGCCGAGGATCGACTCCCAGTCGGCGTGGTCGATGGCCGAGGCGAGGAACTGGGCGGCGCCGGGCGGCGTGCGGACGATGACGAGGTTGGCGGACGCCTCGGCGGAGACGAGCAGTTCCTCGGCGATGCGCCGGAGCCTGGCGTCCGGGGACTCCCCGGATCCCAGCCGCGCCAGCGGGATCCGGCCGCCGCCCTCGCCCGGCAGGGCGTAGACGAGCGAGCCGTCCTCGGCGCGCAGTTTGAGCGCGCCCAGTTCGTCGAGGTCGCGGGAGAGGGTCGCCTGGGTGACCTCGACCCCGCTCTCCAGCAGGAGCTTGGCCAGCTCCGGCTGGGACCTGACGGGCTGGCGCTGCAGCAGGTCGGCGATCCGCGCCTGCCGGGCGACCTTGGTCATCGGGATCTTCATACCGGCTCCGTCACGGCTCCGGCGCCCGAGACCAGCCAGTGCAGCAGCGCCTTCTGGGCGTGCAGCCGGTTCTCCGCCTGGTCCCAGACCAGGCTCTGCGGGCCGTCGAGGACCTCGGCGGAGATCTCCAGGTCGCGGTAGGCGGGCAGGCAGTGCAGGACGACGGCCCCGGGGGCGGCCAGGCTCATCAGCGCGGCGTTGACCTGGAAGGGTGCGAGATCGGCGATCCGCTGCTCCTTGCCGTCCTGGCCCATCGAGACCCAGGTGTCGGTGGCGACCACGTCGGCGCCGGTGGCGGCCCGGGCCGCGTCGCTGAGTACGGCGACCGACCCGCCGGTCTCCGCGGCGACCTCGGCCGCGCGCCGGAGGATCGCCGGGTCAGGGTGGTAGCCGTCCGGGGCGGCGACCCGCACGTGCATGCCGGCGACGGCTCCGCCGAGCAGGTAGGAATGGGCCATGTTGTTGGCGCCGTCGCCGAAGTAGGCGAGGGTGAGCCCGGCGGTCCGGCCGAAGCGCTCCCGGACGGTCTGCAGGTCGGCGAGGATCTGGCAGGGGTGGAACTCGTCGGTGAGCGCGTTGACCACGGGCACCGAGGAGACCGAGGCCATGGCCTCGATCCTCTCCTGGCCGGCGGTCCGCCACACGATGGCGCCCACCTGGCGTTCCAGGACCCGGGCGGTGTCCTCGATGGATTCGCCCCGGCCCATCTGGGAGGACCCGGCGTCGATGATCAGGGGCAGGCCGCCCAGCTCACCGATGCCGGTGGCGAAGGAGATTCGGGTCCGGGTCGACGGCTTGTCGAAGAGCACGGCGACGGTCTGCGGGCCGGCGAAGGGGCGGTAGCCGAAGCGATCCTTCTTCATGGCCTCGGCCAGGTCGAGGACCTGGGCCTGCTCGGCGGGCGACAGGTCGTCGTCCTTGAGGAAGTGCCTGACGGGCGGCCGGAGGGCGGGGTCAGCGGACATCGGCGGCCTCGTCGAGGATGGCGGGGAGCGCGGCCACGAAGGATGCGATCTCCGCTGAGGTGATCACCAGCGGGGGCGCGAGCCGTACCGCGCCGGGCTGGAGGGCGTTGACCAGGAATCCGGCCCGCTGCGCGGCGGCCTGGACCTGCGCGGAGCGGTCGGCGGTCAGCACGATGGCCAGCCACAGGCCCCGGCCGCGGACGCCGGCGAGGAGCGGGTGGTCGATCGCGGCGATGCCGGCGGCGAGTTCGGCGCCGACGGTGCGGACGTGCTCCAGCAGGCCGGCGCCGTCGATCGTGTCGAGCACGGCGAGTGCCGCGGCGGTGGAGACGGGGTTGCCGCCGAAGGTGGATCCGTGGTCGCCCTTGGCGAAGACGGTGGCCGCCGTGCCGAAGCCGACGCAGGCACCGATCGGCAGGCCGCCGCCCAGGCCTTTGGCCAGGGTCAGCACGTCCGGCACGATGCCCTCGTGCTGGTGGGCGAACCAGTGGCCGGTGCGGCCGATCGCCGACTGGATCTCGTCGGTGACCAGCAGCGCGCCTGTGGCGTCGCAGATCTCCCTGGCGGCGGTGAAGTAGCCGTCCGGCGGGGGCACGACCCCGGCCTCCCCCTGGGTGGGCTCCAGGAAGACCGCGGCGCACTGCTCGGTGACCGCGTTCTTCAGCGCGTCGGCGTCGCCGTACGGGACGAAGCGGACGTCGACCGGGAACGGGCCGAACTGATCGCGGATGGACGGCTTGCCGGTCAGGGCGAGCGCGCCGAGGGTGCGTCCGTGGAAGGCGTTCTCGGCGGCCACGAAGTAGGTGCGGCCGTTCGCCTTGCCGTACTTGATGGCGATCTTGAGCGCGGCCTCGTTCGCCTCGGTGCCGGAGTTGGTGAAGAGCACCTTGGCCGGGGCGCCGAGCAGGCCGAGCAGCCGCTCGGCGAGCAGCACCTCGGGCTCGTGAAGGAACAGGTTGCTGGTGTGCGCGAGGGTGGCGACCTGCCGGGAGACGGCGTTCACCAGGGCGGGGTGGGCGTGGCCGAGGGAGCTGACCGCGATGCCGCCGATCATGTCCAGGTAGCGGCAGCCGTCGACGTCCCAGACGTACGAGCCCTCGCCGCGGGCCAGCGCCACCGGGGGCACCCCGTAGTTCGGCATGAGGGCGGTCTCGAAGCGCCTGGCGAGCGCCTCCCCGTTGGGATTGTCGTGCGGGCTCACTCGTCGTTCCCCTTCAGCTGCACGGTGGCGGTCAGCCTCCGCGTGACCAGATTCGGCACCGCCACCGCCCTGGGGGCGTCCGGCAGCACCATCGTTCCGATGCCCTCGTCGGTGAAGATCTCCAGCAGCACCGAGTGGGGCACCCTGCCGTCGAGCACGTGCGCCTGGGGCACGCCACCGCGGACGGCGGTCAGGCAGGCCTCCATCTTGGGCACCATGCCGCTGGACAGGGTCGGCAGCAGCTTCTCCAGCTCGGTGGCGGAGAGCTGGTCGATGACCTCGTTCTCGCCGTCCGCGGCGTCGGGGCGCCAGTCGCGGTACAGGCCCTCGACGTCGGTCAGGACGATCAGCTTGGAGGCCTGGAGCGCCACGGCGAGCGCGGCGGCGGCGGTGTCGGCGTTGACGTTGTAGACGGTGCCGTCGTCACCGCGGGCGACCGAGGAGATCACCGGGATGCGCCCGTCGTCCAGCAGCGCCCGGACGGCCCCCGCCTCGACTTTGACGATCTCCCCGACCTGGCCGATGTCCACGCTGACGCCGTCGACGACGGCGTGCTTGCGGACCGCGGTGAACAGGTGGGCGTCCTCGCCGGACATGCCGATCGCGAACGGCCCGTGCCGGTTGATCAGGCCGACCACGTCGCGGTTGACCTGGCCGACCAGGACCATCCTGACGACCTGCATGGCCTCGGGCGTGGTGACCCTGAGCCCGGCCGTGAAGGTGGACTCGATGCCGAGCCGGTCGAGCTGGGCGTTGATCTGCGGGCCGCCGCCGTGCACGATGACGGGCCGCAGGCCCGCGTAACGCAGGAAGACGACGTCCTCGGCGAACCTCTCGCGCAGGTGCTCCTCGGTCATCGCGTTGCCGCCGTACTTGATGACGACGGTCGCGCCGTGGAAGCCGGCGAGCCAGGGCAGCGCCTCGATGAGAGTGGCGGCCTTCTTCAGGGCCTCGGCCTGCCTCATGACGAGTACGCCGAGTTCTCGTGGACGTACTCCGCGGTGAGGTCGGTGGTGTGCACCGTCGCGGAGTGGGGGCCGGCCGACAGGTCGATGGTGATCGTCACGTCCCGCGGGCTCAGGTCGACCTTGGAGCGGTCGTCGCCCGCGGCGCCCCCTCGGCAGATCCAGATGCCGTTGATGGCCACGTTGAGCCGGTCGGGCTCGAAGACGGCGTCGGTGGTGCCGACGGCCGAGAGCACCCGGCCCCAGTTGGGGTCCTCACCGTGGATGGCGCACTTGAGGAGGTTCGAGCGGGAGACGGCCCGGCCGACGGTGACCGCGTCGTCCTCCGAGGCTGCGCCGACGACCTCGATGGCGATCGCCTTGGAGGCGCCCTCGGCGTCGAGCAGCAGCTGGCGGGCGAGGTCGGCGCAGACGGCGTGGACGACCTGCTCGAACTCGGCGAGGTCGGGGACGACGCCGGAAGCTCCGCTGGCCAGCAGGAGCACCGTGTCGTTGGTGGACATGCATCCGTCGGTGTCGAGCCGGTCGAAGGTGAGCCTCGTCGCCTTGCGGAGCGCCGTGTCGAGTTGCCCGGCGGTCAGGTCGGCGTCTGTGGTGATGACGCAGAGCATGGTGGCGAGGCCGGGGGCGAGCATGCCCGCGCCCTTGGCCATGCCGCCGACCATGTAGCCGCCGTCGCCCTTCCTGAAGGAGATCTTGGAGACGGTGTCGGTGGTGCGGATGGCGTCGGCGGCGGCCAGGCCGCCGTCCCTGGCGAGCTGGGCGGCCGCGAGGCCGGCCCCGCCCAGGAGCTCGTCCATCGGCAGCCGCTCGCCGATCAGGCCGGTGGAGCAGACCGCGACCTCACCGGCCGAGTCTTCCAGGAGCTCGGCGACCTTCTCCGCGGTGGCGTGGGTGTCCTGGAAGCCGAGGGGGCCGGTGCAGGCGTTGGCGCCGCCGGAGTTGAGGATGACCGCGTGGACCCGGCCGCCGGCCAGCACCTGCTGGGACCAGAGGACGGGCGCGGCCTTGACGCGGTTGGCGGTGAAGACGCCCGCGGCGGCGCGCGAGGGGCCGTCGTTGACGATCAGGGCCAGGTCGCGGGCACCACCGGACTTGATCCCGGCGGCGACGCCTGCGGCCCGGAAGCCGAGGGGGGCGGTCACGCTCATGGGGCGACTCCGTTGAGGGGAAGGCCGAGCTCTTCGGGCAGGCCGAGGGCGAGGTTGGCGCTCTGGATCGCGCCGCCCGCCGTGCCCTTGGTCAGGTTGTCGATGGCGACGACGGCGACGACGCGCCCCGCGCGCTCGTCCAGGGCGACCTGGAGGGCGGCGGTGTTGGCGCCGAGGGTCATCGAGGTGGCCGGCCACTGCCCCTCGGGCAGCAGCCGAAGGAACGGCTCGTCCTTGGTCGCGATCTCGTAGGCCTCGCGCAGGGCCTTGGCGGTGAGGCCGGGCTTGGCCGGGGCGGTGCAGGTGGCGAGGATGCCGCGGCTCATCGGCGCCAGCATGGGCGTGAAGGAGACGGTGACCGGCTCGCCCGCCAGCGGGGAGAGGTTCTGCTCCATCTCGGGGGTGTGCCGGTGCACGCCGCCGACGCCGTACGCGCCGACGGAGCCCATCACCTCGCTGCCGAGCAGGTTGGGCTTGGGCGCGCGGCCCGCGCCGCTGGTGCCGCTGGCGGCGACCACGACGACGTCGGGCTCGACCAGTCCGGCGGCGAAGGCGGGGAACATCGCCAGGGTGACGGAGGTCGGGTAGCAGCCGGGGACGGCGATCCTGCGGGCGGCGCGCAGCTTCTCGCGCTGGCCCGGCAGCTCGGGCAGGCCGTAGGGCCAGGTGCCGGCGTGGGCGCCGCCGTAGAAGTGCTCCCAGGCGGCCGGGTCGGCGAGCCGGAAGTCGGCGCCGCAGTCGACGATCAGGGTGTCGTCGCCGAGTTCCTCGGCGACGGCGGCGGACTGACCGTGCGGGAGGGCGAGGAAGACGAGGTCGTGGCCGCGCAGATGCTCCGGGGTGGTCGCCAGGAGGGGCCGGTCGGCCAGGGGCGCCAGGTGGGGCTGGTGGGCGCCGAGCGTGCTTCCGGCGTTCGAGCCCGCGGTCAGCGCGCCGATCTCGATGCCGGGGTGGGAGAGCAGCAGGCGCAGGAGCTCACCTCCGGCGTAGCCGCTGGCACCTGCGATCGCCGCTTTCATCCGCCCCCCGTTTCTGCATGATCATGCAATGCTGCTTATAGGCTTACTGGAGAGATTATGCATCGTCAGGGATGGTCATGCAAGCGGGGCACCCGTCCCCGGCGGCGGCCCGCCCGGCCGCGGGAATCTCAGCGCGGACCGGGTTCGCCCGGGGCGCGAGCGAGGGAAAGATCCAATCGGATTTGTTTCCGCTCTGTTGCACGTACCTACCGGTCGGTATCGTGACTTTTCCGGCCCTATCCGCCCCGGGAGTACGAACGAATGACTGTCAGCCATGACGAGGTCCAGGCCCAGCTCACCGGTCCCGGACAGCTTTTCGAGATGGAAGAGGTCACCGGCCACGGCACGACCATCAGGACCTGGAAGCACGCCCCCCGCGACTTCCGGGCGCTCCTGGAGACGAGCCGGTTCCACGGCGACAAGGTCTTCCTGACGTACGAGGACGAGCACATCACCTACGAGGAGCACTTCCGCCGGGCGGCCACGCTCGCGCGGCGCCTGGTGGACGAGTACGGCGTGGCCAAGGGCGACCGGGTGGCCATCGCGATGCGCAACTACCCCGAGTGGGTGATCTCCTTCTCCGCCGCGCTGGCCGCCGGGGCGGTCGCCGTACCGCTCAACGCCTGGTGGACCCCGCAGGAGCTGGAGTACGGGCTGTCGGACTCCGGCGCCAAGGTGGTGATCGCCGACGGCGAGCGTGCCGCCAAGCTCACCGGCGCGGACGCGGCCCTGATCGTGACCCGCGGCGAGGTCCCCGCGGGCGCCCGTTCCTTCACGGACGTGCTGGGCGAGGTGGAGGCGGGCGTGACCCTGCCGCCGGTCGAGCTCTCCCCGGAGGACCCGGCCACGATCTTCTACACCTCCGGCACGACGGGCCTCCCCAAGGGCGCGCTCGGCAGCCACCGCAACGTCGGCCAGTCCCCCATGACCGTCGCCTACAGCATGCTGCGCGGCACCGTGCGGGCGGGCAAGGACCCGGCGGAGACAGCCGGGCAGCGCCGCGTCACCCTGCTCACCGTCCCGCTCTTCCACGTCACCGGCTGCTTCGCCGTGATGATCACCACCATGTTCGTCGGGGGCGGCCTGGTGCTGATGTACAAGTGGGACCCGGGCCGCGCGCTGGAGCTCATCGAACGCGAGAAGATCACCGGGCTGACCGGCGTGCCCACCAACGTCTGGCAGCTGCTGTCCCACCCCGACCTGGACAAGCACGACGTCTCCAGCCTCACCGCCCTCAGCTACGGTGGGGCGCCCGCCCCGCCGAAGCTGCTGGAGCACATCACCGAGCGGCTGCCCAGCCGCGCCCCCACCAACGGGTACGGCATGACCGAGACCACCGCCCTGGCCATCAACAACAGCGGCGCCGACTACTACGCCAAGCCCGACAGCATCGGCCTGCCGATGCCCGTGGTCGACGTGAAGATCGCCGACCCGCTCGGGCGGGAGTTACCGGTCGGCGAGGTCGGCGAGCTGTGCCTGCGCGGGCCGAACGTCATCCTCGGCTACTGGAACCGCCCCGAAGCCACCGCCGAGACCTTCGTCGACGGCTGGCTGCACACCGGCGACCTGGCCAGGGTGGACGAGGAGGGATTCGTGTTCATCGTGGACCGGGCCAAGGACATGGTCATCCGCGGCGGCGAGAACGTCTACTGCGCCGAGGTGGAGGCCGCGCTGTTCGAGCACCCGGCGGTCGACGACGCCGCGGTGATCGGCATCCCCCACGACGAGCTGGGCGAGGAGGTCGGCGCGGTGGTGCGGCTGTCGTCCCCGGCGAGCCCCGAGGAGCTGCAGGCGTTCCTGCGGGAGCGGATCGCGGCGTTCAAGGTCCCGGTCCGGTTCTGGGTGCGCGAGACCGAGCTCCCCCGCAATCCCGGCGGCAAGATCCTCAAGACCCACCTGCGCAGGGAGGTCCTGGGCTCCTGACGCCCGCCCGGCGGTGGCCTGCCGGAAAACCGTTTGCGCCCGCGCAGGCCACCACCGAAACTGGCTGATCGTGCCAGAGAAAGCCGAGCGCTCATCCAAGAACCTGCTCCGCCGCATGGCGATGGATCTCAGCCCGCTGCGCGACTCCCGCGACTTCCGGCTGCTGTTCGCCTCCGGAGTCGTCACGATGTTCGGCACCTTCCTCACCCTGGTCGCGGTGCCGCTGCAGATGAAGCAACTCACCGGCTCGGAGCTGGCGGTCGGCCTGGTCAGCGCGGCCGAGTTCGTGCCGATGGTGGTGTGCGGGCTCTGGGGCGGCGCGATCGCCGACGCACTCGACCGACGCAAGATCATCCTTTATACCGAGGCCGGGCTCTGCCTGACCGTCGCGGCCCTGATGGTCAACGCGCTGCTGCCCCAGCCGCAGGTCTGGGTGCTGTACGTGATCGGCGCACTCTCGGCGGCCCTGGGCAGCCTGCAGCGGCCCAGCCTGGAGGCGCTGATGCCGCGCGTGGTCCGGCACGACCAGCTGACCGCCGCCACCGCGCTGAACGCCTTCCGATGGAACCTGGGCGCCATCGTCGCCCCGGGCCTGAGCGGCCTCATCGCGGCCTGGTACGGGGTGGCCGCCGCCTACGGCGTCAACGTGGTGACGTTCCTGGTCTCGCTGGCGCTGCTCTGGCTGGTCAAGGCACCGCCGCAGCCCGAAGACGCCACCCCGGCCTCGCTCAGATCGCTGGTCGAGGGCGTCCGGTACGCGCTGGGCCGCCCCGACCTGATGGGCACCTACCTGGTCGACATCGCCGCCATGGTTTTCGCGTTCTCCACCGCGCTGTACCCGTTCCTCGCCGACGAGATGGGTTCCCCCGAGTCGCTGGGCCTGTTCTTCTCCGCCTCGGCCGTGGGCTCGTTGATCGCCTCGGTCACCTCGGGCTGGACCGGCCACGTCCACCGGCACGGCCTGGGCGTGATCATCGCGGCGGTCGTGTGGGGCGTGGCGGTGGCGCTCGCCGCCCTGATGCCCACCGTCTGGGGAGTCCTGGCCTTCCTCGCCGTCGCCGGGGCCGCCGACATGATCAGCGGTGTCTTCCGGGCGACCATCTGGAACCAGACCATCCCCGACGAGCTGCGGGGCCGCCTGGCCGGCATCGAGCTGCTCTCCTACACCAGCGGCCCGATGCTCGGCAACGCCAGGGCCGGCCTGATGGCCCACCTCGGCGGGACCCGCTTCTCCCTGGGCGCGGGCGGCGTGCTGTGCGCGGGCGCGGTGGTCGCGATGGCCGGGCTGCTGCCCACCTTCCGCCGCTACGACGCCCGGACCGACGAGCACGCGATCAGAGAGCGCGCCCGCCGCGAGGATCTCGCCGGGGCCTGACGCCGGCCCCGCCGGGGCCGGCCGTCACTGTCACTCGGCCTCGCGCCAGCCGTCGTAGTCCTCGGCCAGGGCGTCGAGACGGGCCACGGCCTCGGCGGGGAGCTCGTCATCGGGGTCGTCGACGACGACGAGCCACTGGGCGTCCTCGGCGTCGTCCTCGCCCGCGAGGGCCTCCCTGACCACGGACGGCTCGATGTCCGGAAACTCCTCGGCCACGGCCTCCGCGACCTCTTCGGCGTCGTCACGCCCACCGAACACCAGCAGGTGTCTCATTGCCTCTCCACAACGAAGTTCATGCTCGCTGGAGGGCCCCGGCGGCACCGCCGCCGGGGCCCTCTGCCGGATGGATCAGACGCCGCGGAGCTGGGCCCCGGTGCGCTCTCCCGCCAGGGCCACGGCCGCGTCGCGCGCCGCGGTGGTCTCCTCGACGGTGAGCGTGCGGTCGGGAGCCCGGAACCGCAGCGAGTACGCCAGCGACTTCTTGCCCTCGCCGACCTGGGCACCGGTGTAGACGTCGAACAGCCGGATCGACTCCAGCAGCTCGCCCGCGCCCTCGCGCAGCGCCGCCTCCACCGGGGCGACCGGGGTGGCCGCGTCGACGATCAGCGCCACGTCCTGGCTCGCGACGGGGTAGGCGGAGATCTCCGGCGTCTCCACCGGGCCGGCCAGCAGCGGCACCAGCCGGGTCAGCTCGAGCTCCATCGCGCAGGTGCGCGGCGGCAGGCCGTACGCCTCGACGACGCGCGGGTGCAGCTCTCCGGCGTGACCGACGAGGACGTCCCCGGCGTACAGCGCGGCGCACCGGCCCGGGTGCCAGGGCTCGTGGCGGTCGGCGCGGACCTCAAGGGCGACCCCGGCCTCGCGGGCCACGGTGCGGGCCGCCTCGACCGCGTCAGCCCAGTCGGCCCTGCGGCCCTTGCCCCACCAGCCGGAGGGCTGGAACTCCCCGGCCAGCACGACCCCGACCCGGAGCGGCTGGGCGGGCAGCGCGGACTCGATCGAGGCGAGCTCCTCCTCGTCGGGCCTGCGGTGCACGCCGAGCACCGGGGCGACCGCGGGGGCGTCCGATACGGGCCGGTAGACCAGGCCCGTCTCGAACAGCGCCACGTCGGCGAAGCCCCGGCCCACGTTACGGACCAGGGTCTTCAGCAGGCCGGGCAGCAGGGTGGTCCGCATCAGCGGCTCGTCCTCGCTGAGCGGGTTGGCCAGCCGTACGGCCAGGCGGCGCGGGTCGTCGGCGACCAGCTGCAGGTTGTCGAAGTCACGCTCGCCGACGAACGGGTAGGCGAGGACCTCCACGTAGCCCGCGGCAGCCAGGGCACGGCCGACCCGGCGGCGCAGGCGCTGGCTCTCGGTGAGGCCGGCGCCCGCCGGGGCGGCGGGCAGGATGGAGGGCAGGTTCTCGTAGCCCTCCAGCCGGATGACCTCCTCGGCGAGGTCGTTCGGGTCGGACAGGTCCGGCCGCCACGAGGGCACGGTGACCGTGAGCATGTCGTCGCCGGTGACGGCGAGCCTGGCGGCGATCTCCCCGGCCACGCCCTCGCCGGCCACGCCGGACTCGGGCGCGCCGCTCTCGACCGTGCAGCCGACCTCCTCCAGGCGGCGGACGACCGTGTCCCGGTCGTAGACCGTACCGGCGACCTTGCCGGGATAGCCGCTCGGGATGGCGATGCGGACCGGCTCGACCGCCACCTCGGCGTGCGTGACGCCCGGCTGGATCGTGCCGCCGCCCAGCTCGGCCAGGAGCCGGGCCGCGCGCCAGGACGCGTACAGCGGCAGCTCCCGGTCGACGCCCCGCTCGAAGCGCTTGGACGCCTCACTGACCAGGTTGTGCCGGCGCGACATGCGTGCGGTGCCGCTGGCCGAGAAGTGGGCGGCCTCGATCACGATGTCGGTCGAGTCGCCGGAGATCTCGGTGTGCAGGCCGCCCATCGTGCCGGCCATCGAGATCGCCCCCGACTCGTCGGCGATCACGATGTCCTCCGGGTGGAGCGCGCGCACCACGTGGTCGAGCGTCTCCAGCTTCTCGCCGGGCTCGGCCCTGCGCACGACGATCCCACCGGTCAGCCTGGTGGCGTCGAAGGCGTGCAGCGGCTGGCCGAGCTCCAGCATGACGTAGTTGGTGACGTCGACCGCCAGGGAGACCGGGCGCATACCGGAGCGCAGGAGCCGCACGCGCATCCACAGCGGGCTCTGCGCCGCCGGGTCGAAGCCGCGGATCTCGCGCAGCACGAAGCGGTCACACGCCGACGGGTCGGCGATCGAGGCCGGGTAGGACGGCGTGGACTCGGCGGGCGGCGAGACGTCGGCCGGGTCGACGAAGGCCGAGCCGAAGGCGATGGCGGCCTCGCGGGCCACACCCCGGATGGACAGCGCGTAGCCGATGTCCGGGGTGATCTCCAGCTCCAGCACGTCGTCGCGCAGGCCGAGCAGCTCCACCACGTCGGCGCCGATCGGGGTGCCCTCGGGCAACACGAGGATGCCGGGTGAGGAGTCGGCCACGCCGAGCTCGGCCTCCGAGCAGATCATGCCGTCGGACAGGCGGCCGTAGGTCTTGCGCGAGGCGATCTCGAAGCCGCCGGGCAGCACGGCGCCGGGCAGCGCGACCGGGACGCGGTCACCGACCTCGAAGTTGGTCGCGCCGCACACGATCTCACGGGGCGCGGCCTCTCCCACCTCGACCTGACAGTGCCGGATGGGCTTCTTGAAGCCCTGCAGTTCCTCGATGGCGAGCACCTCGCCCACGACCACGTTCTTGATGTCGTGGCCGTAGGAGGTGACGGATTCGAGCTTGAGCCCGGCGGCGGTGAGCTTGTCGGCGATCTCGTGCGGAGTGGCGGCGGGGAGATCGACGTACTCCCGCAGCCATGAAAGCGGGACCTTCATCAGACCTCCATTCCGAAGGGCAGGGTGAAGCGGACGTCACCCTCGACCATGTCACGCATGTCCTCGGCGTTGTGGCGGAACATCAGGGTGCGCTCGACGCCCATGCCGAAGGCGAACCCGCTGTAGCGGGAGGGGTCGACACCGCAGGCGACGAGCACCCGCGGGTTGACCATGCCGCAGCCGCCCCACTCGATCCAGCCCTCGGACTTGCAGGTGCGGCAGGGCGGGTTGCCCGGCACCGCGGAGGCGCCCCGGCAGACGAAACACCGCAGGTCCATCTCCGCGGAGGGCTCGGTGAACGGGAAGTAGTTGGGCCGGAACCTGGTGGTGATGCCCTCACCGAACATGACCTCGGCGAAGCGGTCGAGCGTGCCCTTCAGGTGGGCCATGGTCAGGCCCTCGTCGACCGCCAGCCCCTCGATCTGGTGGAAGACGGGGGTGTGCGTGGCGTCCAGCTCGTCGGTGCGGAACACCTTGCCCGGCGAGATCACGTAGACGGGGAGCTCCCTGCTGAGCAGCGCCCGGATCTGCACCGGGGAGGTCTGGGTGCGCAGCACCTTGCCCGAGTCGACGGACTCCACGAAGAACGTGTCGTGCTCGGAGCGGGCCGGGTGGTCGGGAGAGATGTTCAGCGCGTCGAAGTTGAACCACTCCCCCTCCAGCTCGGGCCCCTCGGCGACCTCGTAGCCCATCGCGACGAAGGCGTCGGCGATGCGCTCCTGGAGCGTGGTCAGCGGGTGCCTGGCCCCGCGGGGGGCACGGCCGGACGGCAGCGTGACGTCGACGGTCTCCTCGACGAGGACCCGCTCGTCGCGCTCGGCCTCCAGCTGCGCCTGGCGCTCGGCGAGGGCCTCGGCCACGGCCTTGCGGGCGCCGCCGATGCGCTTGCCCGCCTCGGCGCGGGCCGCCGGAGGCAGCGCGCCGATCTCGCGGTTGGCCAGGGCGATCGGTGATCGGTCACCGGCGTGCGCGAGGCGTACCTGCTTGAGTTCGTCGAGGTCCCGCGCCGCCTTGATGGCGTCGAGCGCGTCGGCCTGCATGCGCGCCACCTCGTCGGCGTGCAGCGGGGTCACCTCGACCGGGTCGTAGTTTGACAAGAGAGGGCTCCGAATCCAGGGCTTGGGCGGGCATGAGTCTAGTCGGGGAAGCCCACCGGCCTGGCATTCGCGCTAGGCGAAGTCAGGGGTGCCGGTGGGCACCATAAATCGGAACTCGGCCCCGCCTTCGGGCCCCCGCTGCACGGAGATGCTGCCGCCGTGGGCCTCGATCAGGCCCTTGACGATGAACAGGCCGAGCCCGGTGCCGCCGCGGCGGCGGGCGTTGCCCCGCCAGAACTGCCGGAAGACGCGCGTGACCAGCTCGGGCGGGATGCCCTCCCCCTGGTCGCGGACGGACACGGTCACTCCCAACTCGTTCGGCTCGACGACTATTGTCACCGTACCGCGCCCGTGACGCACCGCGTTTTCCATCAGGTTGGCCAGCACCTGATCTATTTTGTCCTGATCGAGCCAGGTCTCGGGCAGCTCACCACGCACCTCGAGCCGGAAGCGGTCCTCCGGCTCGCCCGCGGCGACCCGCCCCGCGATGATCTTGCGGATCCGGGCCGGGATGTCGACGACCTGACGGTGGATCTCCAGCCGCCCCGACTCGATGCGGGAGACGTCGAGCAACTCGGTGATCAGCCGGGTCACCCGGTCGGCGTCGGCGTTGACCGTTTCGAGCATGACGAGCTTCTGGTCGTCGGTGAAGCGGGTCCACTTGGCCAGCAGCGTGGCGGTGAACCCCTTGACGCTGGTCAGCGGGGAGCGCAGCTCGTGGGCGACGGTGGAGACCAGGTCGGCGCGGCTGCGCTCCAGGCGGGCGCGGGCGCCGGCGTCGCGCAGCGTGACGACCACCCGGACGACCCGGCCGCCCCGCTCGGGCTCGCGCACCAGACGGGCGGCCACGAGCATCTCCTGCCCGCCCGGGGTGCGCAGCGGCAGCTCCGGCTGACGGGAGCGGGTGGGCAGCCCGCCGTACGGGTCGAGCCACTTCCACCAGTCGCGCCCGTCGTGGTCGCGGAAGGAGAACACGTCGCGCACGTGCCTGCCGACGGCCCGCTCCCGGGGGATGCCGGTCAGGCGCGCGGCGGCCCGGTTGACGGTCAGCACGTGGCCGTCCCTGTCGGTCACCACGAGGCCGTCGGGAAGATCGTCGACGTCGATCACAGACGCGGGATCAGCGCTCCGCTCGCCGGTGTGTTCGCCGTGCACGACCCCGCCTCCTCGACGCTACAAGGCCGACAATAGCGGGTTTCCCGCGATGTACGGCAGCCTCGGAGCCGGGGGGCTCACCCAGCGCCGGAACCGATGCGCTGAGACCGGGCAGATGCATACAGACAGACCGCGGCCGCGGTCGCGAGGTTCAGGCTCTCGGCCCGTCCGTAGATCGGCACCCGGACGACCTCGTCGGCCAGCGCGAGGATCTCCTCGGGCAGCCCCCACGCCTCGTTGCCGAACACCCAGGCCGTCGGACCCGACAGGTCGACGTCGTCCAGGGTCTGCTTGCCCGCGCCGTCGGCGGCCAGCACCCGCAGGCCCGACGCCTTCAGCCGCTCCACGACCCGGGCCACCGGCACGCCCATGGAGACCGGGAGGTGGAACAGGCTGCCCGCGCTGGCCCGCACGCACTTGCCGTTGTAGGGGTCGACCGAGGCGTCGGTGAAGACCACCGAGTCGGCGCCCGCGGCGTCCGCCGTGCGCAGCACGGTGCCGGCGTTGCCGGGGTCGCGGACGTGGGCGAGCACGGCCACCAGCCGCGAGCCGGCGGTCACGGAGGTCTCCAGGGGCACGTGCACGAAGCGGCACACGGCCAGCAGACCCTGCGGGGTCACGGTCTGGGCCAGCTCCGCCATGACCTCGCCGCTGGCGCGGAACACGGGAACCCCGGCGGCGGTCGCGGCGGTGACGATGTCGGCGTGCCTCAGCTGGGCCTCCGCGGTGGCGAACAGCTCCACCACGACGCCGTCCAGCGCCAGCGCCTCGCGGACCGCCTGCGGCCCCTCGGCCAGGAAGGAGCGGTCGCGATCCCGGAACGCCCGCTTGGTCAGCCGCCTGGCCGCCTTGACCCGCGGTGACTTGATGTTGGTCAGCTCAGACCCGCCCATGCCCTGTCCCCCCAAGAAATGCGATGCGGCCCACAGCGTGATCGCTGCGGGCCGCACGGCTCGTCAGTGTCCGGCTCAGCCGGCGACCGGCGCGTTCACGTCGGCCGGAAGCGCCTTCTTGGCGGCCTCGACCAGCGTCGCGAACGTGGCGGCGTCGTTCACCGCGAGGTCGGCGAGGATCTTACGGTCGACCTCGATGGAGGCCAGCCGCAGGCCCTGGATGAGCCGGTTGTAGGTGATGCCGTTCTGGCGGGCGGCGGCGTTGATCCGCTGGATCCAGAGACGGCGGAAGGCGCCCTTGCGATCCTTGCGGTCGCGGTAGGCGTAGGTCATCGAGTGGAGCATCTGCTCCTTGGCCTTGCGGTACAGCCTGGAGCGCTGCCCCCGGTACCCCTTCGCCCGCTCGAGAACGACCTTGCGCTTCTTCTTGGCGTTGATCGCCCGCTTCACGCGTGCCATGTGTATCTATCTCCCCGGGGGCGGTTACTTGGCGAGCAGCTTCTTGATCTTCTTCGAGTCGGCGTCGGAGAGCACGACCTCGGGCTTGAGACGACGCGTCAACTTCGACGACTTCCACTCGTTGTAGTGCGCGCGGTTGGCGCGGCGGCGCACGAGCTTGCCGGACCCCGTGAGCCGGAACCGCTTCTTCGCACCGCTGTGCGTCTTCATCTTCGGCATCTCAGCCGTCTCTCCCTCGATCGTGCCGATGGCCCGGGCCGGTAACCCGAGTCAAGGGCATGCCTGACTGCGAGACCGGACCCGGTCTCGGCTTCATCTCGCGACTGCCTGAGTTCTCAGGCTATGCGAGTCACTCCTGCGGAGCGGACACCGCTCCGCCGACGGACGCCTCGTCCGCGGCGGACTCCTGGTCGCCCGAAGAGTTCTCGTCCTGCCGCGCCTTGGCCGCGGCCCTTTCGGCCTTGGCCTCGGCCTTCTTCTTGTGCGGGCCGATCACCATGATCATGTTTCGGCCGTCCTGCTTGGGCTGGGACTCGACGAAGCCGAGCTCCGTCACGTCCTCCGCCAGCCGCTGCAGGAGCCGGAATCCCAGCTCGGGCCGGGACTGCTCCCGCCCGCGGAACATGATCGTGACCTTGACCTTGTCGCCGGCCTTGAGGAACCGCACCACGTGACCCTTCTTGGTCTCGTAGTCATGCGGGTCGATCTTCGGCCGGAGCTTGATCTCCTTGATGATCGTGTACGCCTGGTTACGGCGCGCCTCGCGTGCCTTCATCGCGGACTCGTACTTGAACTTGCCGTAGTCCATGAGCTTGCACACCGGCGGGCGAGCCGTGGCCGCCACCTCGACCAGGTCGAGGTCGGCTTCCTGAGCCAGCTTCAGAGCATCGCCGATGGAGACGATGCCCACCTGTTCGCCGTTCGGGCCGACGAGGCGGACCTCGGGCACGCGAATACGGTCATTGATGCGGGGCTCGGCGCTGATGGGGCCTCCTAGGTTGCGATCCGCGGCCATCCCTTCGAACGGCCGCAACATGCTCGATCGTGCCGGGAGATCGCACAACGCGCGCCCTGCGTGGGCTCTTCAACGCGAAATGCCCCGCACGTCGCGCATGCGGGGCCACATGAACTCGAAGGCTTGACGCCGTAAGCTCTTGCCGGAGTTACCCGGTGTGATCCTGACCTGTCAGCCTTGCGGCCGACGAGGTGGGAGGACGACCTCCGCTTGCGCGTCCAGCAGGCATGCCGGACCGATCGAGTCGTTACATTACCACAACCACGCGCTCACGCAGAATCATCCCCCACGGAAAACCCGGTCCGCCGGGACGGCACGCCTGACGATCTCGGCCTTGCCCGCGGCGCGCATGGCCTCCACCGGCACCCCGGTGCGCCCGGTCATCATCTCGACCTGCCGCACGGCCTGGTGCAGGAGCATGGGGAACCCCCCGACGACGACGCCGCCCCGCTCGGCCACGGCCGCGGCCAGGCGGGTCGGCCAGGGGGCGTAGACCACGTCGAAGAGCGCGGGCACGCCCGCCAGCAGGCCGGCGAAGCCGTCGGCCGCGCCCGCGGGCAGGGTGGAGACGACCAGGTCGACCTCCAGCACGGTGTCGAGCTTGTCGAAGGTCTGCACCGCCAGGCCCATGTCCAGCCGCTCGGCCGCCTCCACGGTCTCCCCGGCCCTGGCCGGGTCACGCACCACCAGCGTCGCCTCGCCCAGCCCCAGCTCGCGCAGGGCCGCCAGCGCGGAGGAGGCCGTCGCGCCCCCGCCCAGGACGGTCGCCGCCCGGGGCGGTGCCACGCCCGCCTCGGCGAGCGCCCGGACGATGCCGTACACGTCGGTGTTCTCGCCGTGCCGGGCACCGCCCGAGAAGACCACGGTGTTGGCCCCGCCCACCTGAAGCGCCAGCTCCGAGACGGTGTCGAGCAGCGGCAGCACGGCGCGCTTGAGCGGCATGGTCAGTGAGAGCCCGGCCCATTCGCCGCCCAGCCGGTCGAGGAGGCCGGGCAGGGCGGCCTCGTCGCACTCGATCGCCTCGTAGCGCCAGTCGTGCAGGCCGAGGGCCTCGTAGGCGGCGCGGTGCAGGTACGGGGAGAGCGAGTGGACGATCGGCGACCCCAGAACCGCGGCCCTCACCCGCCGGCCGCCCGGTTCCGCTCGAACTCCGCCTTGAGCCGGAAGAACTCCGACTCCGACGCGGTGAACTTGGTGATGCCCCGCTTCGGGTCGGTGGTCACGAACCAGATCCAGTTGCCCTTGGTGGGGTTGAGCGCCGCCTGGATGGCGTGGTCGCCCGGGTTGGCGATCGGTCCCGGGGGCAGGCCCTCGAACCTGTAGGTGTTGTAGGGCGAGGTGCTCTCGAGGTCCTTGCTGGTCGCCGCGATGCCGTACTTGTTCAGCGCGTACATCACCGTGCTGTCCATCTGGAGCAGCCGCGGCGTGGCGCCGTCGAGCGCCGGCTTGCCGTCGAGCCGGTTGTAGATGACCCGGGCGACCTTGCCCATGTCGTCGACGGTGCCCGACTCGGCCTGGACGATGCTGGCGATCGTCATGATCTCGTGCGGGGTGCGCCCCAGCTGCTTGGCCCTGGCCTGCAAGTTGTCCTTGCCGGCGGTCTGCTTGAAGCGGTCGACCATCAGGGTCAGGATGTCGGTGGCCGTCATCTTGGGGGTGATGTCGTAGGTGGCCGGGAAGGCGTATCCCTCCAGCTTGCCCCCGGCGTAGGAGGGCAGTTCGAGGTCACGGGTCTTCTTCGCCGCCTGCTGGAACTCCCGCAGCGGTTTGCCGGTCGCCTCGGCGAGCCTCTTGAGGGTGTCGTTCAGGCGCAGCCCCTCTTTGAGGGTGACCCGCTCCAGCAGCCGCTTCTTCGGGTCGAGCAGCTTGACCGCCTCGGCGGCGGCCATCTGCTTGCGCATGGTGTACTCGCCCGGTTGCAGGGAGGAGCTCTTGCCCGCCTGGGCCACGGCGTCGGTGAAGGCCCTGGCGCTCTTCACCACGCCCTTCTCCTCCAGGGTCTGCGCGATCTCGGTGGCGCTCTGGCCGTCCTTGATCTCCACGACGACCTCGCCGGACCCCTGGCCCGTGTAGTCGTCGGGGGTCAGCGCGTCGCGGACCCAGTTGTAGCCGTAAAATCCCGCCGCTCCGATGCCGCCCAGCAGGACGATGATCGCGAGCATCGGGGCGAGGAACCCGCCCCGGTTGCGGCGGCGTTTCCGGCGGCGGCCGCGCCGCCCGGAGGATGCGCGGGATCTGCGGCCCGACTGATCGTCGTCGTCCGAGCCGACCAGGAAGTCCATGTCGAGATCGTTCATAGCTGCGCTGGCCAATCTCCCGGTTGGGACGGCCTGGCGTCAAGCGGGTGTGCCAAACCGAAGGAGAACACCCGGCCAGATGTCCCGCTTCCCCGGGGATCGTCGTCCGGCCCGTCGGTGCAGGTCGCCATATGCGACGGAACGGGGAGTGTTCCGCCGGGCATCAGCGCCTCCCGAGGTATCTGTTCAGCCGTTCCCGGTATCTCACAAACTCACTCTCTTTGTCAGTGAATTTCGTGATTCTATGCTCCGGACTGGTAGTGACAAACCAGAACCAATCACCTTGGTCTGGCCCAAGTGTCGCGGTCAACGCCTTCTCCCCCACGTGGCAATGAGCTCCGGGGGCAGGCCGAGCCCGAGACAGGCGTTGTACGGAGTTTTCCCCGCGATGCCCCTCTCGGACACCTCCGGGGTCCCGCGCTCCCGCGCATGCGGCACCGCCGTGCCCGGCTGGAGCGGCGTCCGGGCCTTGATCCGGTCGTGGATCACTCTAGCGATCTTCGGATGGTCCGCGTCACGCCCGCCCTCCACCCGGAAGCCGCCGGGCGCCGTGACCGCCCGGCGGGGCCGGAACCCGCGACGGGCCGCCCATCTCTCCAGGTCGGGCTCCGCGGCGGGCCGCCTGTACCGTTCCGCCGTCGCGGCGGGCGCGTCGGCCGGGCCGGTGCCCGGCTCCGCCCCGTGCGTGCCCGGGAACTCGTCTGCGACCGGGAACTCGTGCACGGCCGGGAACGGGAACCCCCCGGTACTCCCGGCGTGGGGAGTGGGGCCGAGGGCGGGCGTGGTGGTCCCGGCCACCTGCGGCCACGTGGGCCGCGGGCGGTTCACCGGGCGGCCCCGCCGCCCGGCCCTCCACCGGAGCCGCCGGACGGCTCCGCGGCGTCGCGCCCCGGGGGCACGGCGGGCCCGGCCGGGGCCGGGAGCTCGACGGGTCTGCCCGGGGGACGGCCGGTGGCCCGCTCGGCGTCCAGCGCCGCCTGGAGCAGTACGGTCGCCGCCGCCTGATCCACCACTCCGCGCTGGTTCTTCGCCTTCACTCCGCTGGCCCGCAGGCCCTGCTGGGCGGTGACCGTGGTCAGCCGCTCGTCGAACAGCCGTACCGGGACGGGCGCGAGCCGCCGCGCGATGCGGGCGGCGAAGTCGCGGGCGGCCTCGGCCGCCGCTCCCTCGCGCCCGGAGAGCGAGGTGGGCAGGCCGACCACGACCTCCACCACCTCGTACTCCGCCGCGATCTCCGCGAGCCGGTCGAGGTCGCCCCTGCCGCGCCGGACGGTCTCCACCGGCGTGGCCAGCAACCCCGACGGGTCGCTGCGGGCCACGCCGATGCGGACCGAGCCGACGTCGACGCCCAGCCGAACGCCGTCTCTCATCATCCTTGCCTCACCCTCCCGCCGAACGAGGTGGAGGTGTCGTCGGCCGTCAGGTGAGCGTCTCGGTGATCGCCTGCTCGACGGCGCCGAGCGCGTCGCCGATCGCCTCGGGGCGCACACCGCCCCCCTGCGCCACATCGTCCTTGCCGCCACCGCCACCGCCGAGCGTCTTGGCCGCGACGCCGACCAGACGGCCCGCCTTCAGGCCCCGGGTGCGTCCCGCCTCGTTGACCGCGGCGACGACGACCGGCCGGTCGGCGGGGACACCGGCGACCACGACCACCGCGGCGCGGTCGCCCGGGAAACGGCCGCGCACGTCCAGCGCGAGCTTACGCAGGTCGTCCGGGGAGGTGCCATCAGGCGCGCGGTGGGTGACCACGGAGACACCCTGCAGGTCGCGGGCGTTCGCGGCCATCTCCCCCGCCGCGGCCAGCACCTGGGCGGAGCGCAGCGTGGCCAGCTCCTTCTCCGCGGCGCGCAACCGTGTGACGATGCCCTCGATCCGCTCGGGCAGCTCCTCCCTGCGGGCCTTGAGCTGCTCCGACAGCTGGGCGACGAGCACGCTCTCCTTGGCCAGGAAGCGGAAGGCGTCGAGGCCGACCAGGGCCTCCACGCGGCGCACGCCCGCGCCGATCGAGGCCTCGCCCAGCACCTTGACCAGCCCCAGCTGCCCGGAGCTGGCGACGTGGGTGCCGCCGCAGAGCTCGCGGGAGTAGTCGCCGACCTCGACGATGCGGACGGTGTCACCGTACTTCTCGCCGAACAGGGCCAGCGCGCCCATCGCCCGGGCCTCGGCCTGGGAGGTGTGGAAGGCGTTGACCTTCAGGTCGTTGATCAGGACCGCGTTGACCTCGTCCTCGACGTCGCGCAGCACGCTGGCCGGTACGGCGCCCGCGGCGGTGAAGTCGAAGCGGAAACGGCCGGGCGAGTTCTCCGAACCGGCCTGCGCCGCGGTCTCGCCCAGCGCGTTGCGGAAGCCGCGGTGCACCAGGTGAGTGGCGGTGTGGCTGCGGGAGATGGCCCGGCGCCGCTCGACGTCGATCTCGGCCTGGGCCTGGTCGCCCACCCGGATCTCGCCGGCGCGGACCTTGCCCCGGTGCACGATGACGCCGGCGACCGGCGACTGCACGTCCGTGACGTCCATCTCGGCCCCGTCGGTGCGGATGACGCCCTGGTCGGAGAGCTGGCCGCCGCCCTCGGCGTAGAACGGCGTGCGGCCCAGCACGATCTCGACGGAGGTGCCGGCGCCCGCGGCGGGGACCGGGAGCCCGTCGGCGAGGATGCCGATGACCTCCGACTCGGCGGTCACCTGGTCGTAGCCGAGGAACTCGACCTTGCCGGTCTTCTCCAGGATCTGGCCGAACACCGAGATGTCGGCGTTGCCGGTCTTCTTCGCGGCGGCGTCGGCCTTGGCCCGGTCGCGCTGCTCCTTCATCAACCGGCGGAAGCCCTCCTCGTCGACCTTGAGGCCCTGCTCGGCGGCCATCTCCAGGGTCAGGTCGATCGGGAAGCCGTAGGTGTCGTGGAGCTGGAAGGCCTGCTCGCCGGCGAGCGTGCCCTGCCCCTTGCGCTTGGTCTCCTCCACGGCCACGTCGAAGATGGCGGTGCCGGTGCGGAGGGTGCCCAGGAAGGACGCCTCCTCGGCGTTGATCACGCCGTGGATCTGCGGGGCGTCGGCCTTGAGCTCGGGGTACTGCTCGCCCATCACGTCGATGGTCACCCCGGTGAGCTCGCGCATGTAACGCTCCTCGCCCGCGCCGAGCAGGCGCAGGTTGCGGATGGCGCGGCGCAGGATGCGCCGGAGCACGTAGCCCCGGCCCTCGTTCGAGGGCAGCACGCCGTCGGCGACGAGCATCACGCCGGTCCGGACGTGGTCGGCGACGACCCGCAGCGAGACGTCGGCCCGCGGGTCGCGGCCGTAGCGCGACTTGGTGAGCTCGGCGGCCCGGTCGAGGATCTTGTAGGTGGTGTCGATCTCGTAGATGTTGTCAACACCCTGCAGGATCGCCGCCATGCGCTCCAGGCCCATGCCCGTGTCGACGCTCTTGGCGGGCAGCTCGCCGGCGATGTCGAAGTCGGTCTTGCTGCGGACCGCGCCGAGCTGGAACTGCATGAAGACGTTGTTCCAGACTTCGAGGTAGCGGTTCTCGTCGGCGACCGGGCCGCCCTCGCGCCCGTACTCGGGACCGCGGTCGTAGTAGATCTCGCTGCACGGCCCACCCGGGCCGGGCACGCCCATGTGCCAGTAGTTGTCGGCGAGGCCACGGCGCTGGATGCGCTCCACCGGCACTCCGGCCTTCTTGTGCCAGATGTCGGCGGCCTCGTCGTCGTCGAGGTAGACCGTCACCCAGAGCCGCTCCTCGGGGAAGCCGAAGCCGCCCTCGGACTCGGAGCGGGTGAGCAGCTCCCAGGCGAACGGGATCGCCTGCTCCTTGAAGTAGTCGCCGAAGGAGAAGTTGCCGAGCATCTGGAAGAACGTGGCGTGCCTGGTCGTCTTGCCGACCTCGTCGATGTCGGGGGTGCGCACGCACTTCTGGACGCTGGCCGCCCGCTTGTAGGGCGGCTTCTGCTGGCCCAGGAAGTAGGGCTTGAACGGCACCATGCCCGCGGGCACCAGGAGCAGCGTCGGGTCCTCGGCGATGAGGCTGGCCGAGGGCACGACGGTGTGCCCACGCTCCTCGAAGAAGCGCAGGAAGCGGCGGGCGATCTCTGCCGACTCCATGTCAGCGGCCATCCTTTACGTCGTAGTGATAGGGATTTTCCACAGTGTCGAGCCCGAACCTGGACCGCAACTCGGTTTCCCGCTCGGCCGCGCCGTCCAGGGCGTCACCGGCGAACTCCCGCGCCTGCTCCAGGATCCCGGCGGCGTTGCTCACGGCGCGGCGCGCCAGGTGGTTCGGATGCAGTGTCTGAAGCTTACGCATGACCCACACCGCGCCGAACGCGCCCAGGGCCATGTAGAAAAGTCTGCGGATCATCGACGCCGCCTCTCCAGCGCCCGGGGGACGGACCTGCCGCTCCTGCGGGCGCCCAGGGCGCGGCGGACGCCGTGGGTGAGTGCCGCGAGCTTGATCAGGGGGCCGGTGACCAGGTTCTGCGTCACGTCGCTGACCTTGGCCACGTGCCCGCTGACCTGCTTGACGTCGCGGGTGATCGCCTCGACCGCGACCAGCTGGCGGTTGGTCTCCCCGACGGCCGTCGTGACGTCCTCCAGCAGCGGCACGACGCGCTCGCTCAGCTCGGAGACCATCTTGGTGGTCTCGGTGAGCAGCCGGGCCAGCCGGACGAGGACGACGATCAGAAAGCAGACGAGGATCGCCCAGGCCATCGCGACGATCAGTCCTGCGACCTCTCCTGCGGTAAGCATGCGCCGATCTCCTTAGTTCACCCGGCCGGAATGGGCAAGACCCTATCGCGTCTCGCCCCGCTCACCGGGCCCGCCGCGTGACGGGGGCGTTCCCCGTGCCGCGGGGGCGGCCCGGGAAACCTCGTGGCCCACGACTGTCACCGAGCCGTCACCGGGCCGTTCCCTGGCCGTCACCGGGCTGCCGCCGGACCGTCGCCGGATCTCGCGGACCGGGTCGCCGCCGCGGCGACCGGCGGTCCGGCCGGGCCGGGCAGGGTGTGCGGGCCGTACCCGAGGGCGTCGGTGCAGAGCTGGGCGAACCAGGTGATCCCCGGGAGCATGAGGGCCCAGCCCGCCAGCGCCCAGCCGAGGTGGACGTGGGTCAGGGCCCGGGCGAGGGCGGCGACTCCCCGGTACGACCGCCCGTCCGCGCCCTCGTAGGCGATCCGGCGCAGCCCCTCCGGGTGGCTCTCCGCGGCCAGGACCCGCAGCCCCACGGGGTCGCGGCGCGCGATCCACTCTCCCACCGACGAGCAGGTGGCGCAGCCGCGCGCCACGTAGAGGGAGGCCGGGGGCAGGACGGGCCCGGGCCGCAGGCGCGGTATCCACGGCCGCACCGCCCTCCGGTAGGCGGCCCACTCCGCGCCGAAGCGCCCGGCGAGCCGTTCCCCCTCGTGCCAGGCGGCCAGCCCCGCGCCGTAGGCGAAGGCGACCGGCGCGGCGGCGAAGAACCGCGCGTCGAGCGGGCCGAGGACGAGATAGCCCGCCACCATCGACACCTGCATGGGATTGCGCACGTACGCGTAGGGACCGGTGGTCACCAGCGTCCTCGGCGGGTCGTACGGCAGGGGCGTGCCGCGCCCGGCGGCGACGAACTCCCGCACCGCGGCCAGGCCGAGCAGCAGCGGCACGGCGAGCGCCTGCGCGGCCAGGCCGAGCGCCCACGCCGGCTGCCGCCACACCCCGGTCAGCGCGACGGGCAGGGCCAGCCAGAGCGCGCCGGAGAGGATCACCTGCAGCAGCGCCCTGGCGACCAGCCTGCGGTCCCGCACCGTCCAGGCGGCCAGCAGCAGCCCGGGGACCAGGCCGGCGGCGACCGCGGCCGCCTCGCCCGTGAGCCAGTCCGCGCCGAGGACCACGACGGGCTCCCCCAGCGGCATCACCGCCAGGTCGAGCCAGACCAGGGCCGCCGCGGTCAGCGGGAGCGGCGCCGCCGGCGCGGCCAGGGCGGGCAGCGCCCCCCACAGCAGCGCCCAGCCCAGCAGCAGGTCCAGCGGGACGCCGCGGTGGACCGCTCCCACGGCGTGGAACTCCCACCAGCCCAGGTGCGGGGCGAGGGCGTTCACGGCGGCGAGCGCCGACAGATTCCACACCGTGGCGAGGATCGCCGCGGCGATCTCCCGCTCCCCCGGTCTCCGCCACGCCGCCGCGACCGCCACGCCGGCGACGGGGACCATGAGCGCCAGACCACGCACCAGCGCGGGATCACCCATCACGCCGGTCACCGGGCGAAGGTCCCGGCCAGGTATCCGGCCGCCTCGCCGACCGCGTACCGCTGCAGGGGACCGAAGTACCAGCCGGGGTCGAAGGTGCGGCGGTAGCGCATGGTCAGGGCGAGCCGGCCGTCGCCCCAGGCGAACTCCGCCTCCTTCAACTCCAGCCAGCGGGCCACGGTGGTGTCACGAACGACCGAGAAGGTGACCCGGCCCGGGGAACGCTCCGTCACCCGGAGGGTCATCGAGCGGGGCTCGGGGACGGCGCCGATGCCCAGGGAGCGGCGCGGGGTGAAGGTGATCTCCCGCAGGGCGCCGACCTCCAGGCCCGTCCCCTCGCCCAGGACCGGCGCCGGGAAGCCCAGCCTCAGGAACGGCGACTCGACCGGGCCGAACCGGGGAGCGGCGGCCAGTGCCCGTTCCACCTGCGCGCCGGACGCGGCGCGGACCACGGTCACCGCGCCGTCACGCGGCGGCGCGGCCATCTCCCCGCCGCCGATCGCGGTCAGCAGCACCAGGGGGGCGAGCAGGGCGCCGGTGCCGCGCCTGCGGGCGAAGTCCGCGGCGACCCCGATGAGCAGGCCGACGAGGTAGAAGAGCGGGGCCGCGAAGACGAGGCAGACGATCCCCTCGCCGAGCAGCGGCCCGGCGAGGGCGAGGCCGATGGTGACGGCCGCCATGACGAGCCCGGTGACGGTTCTCGGCCGGGCCGTGAGCACCACCGTGATGGCGATCACGGCGGGGATGCCGACGTAGAACAGGGCCGTCTGCTCCAGGTGGCCGGCGTGCAGCACCCGGTACGCGAGCAGGGCCGCGAACAGGGCGAGCAGCACGGCGGCCAGGGATCGCCGTGCCCTGCGCCGGTCACGCGCGTCCGGCCCGGGTCCGGGCTCCGGTCCCGTCTCGGGCTCCGGCTCGGGGGGGTCGCTCGGGGAGTCGTTCACGGAGGCCTCTTCATCGATCGGTTTAATCACTTGATTAAACCGTATGCTTAGGAAGGAGTCCGGGGCAAGGAGCGGAGCGAGGGGAGCTCGGGTGAGCAAGCAGGCGGGTGCCGAGACACGCGAGCGGTTGATCGAGGCCGCGTCGCTGGTCCTGCGGACCGAGGGCTACGCCGGGACCAGCGCCCGCAGCATCGCCAAGGCGGCGGAGGTCAACTCGGCGCTGGTCTTCTACCACTTCGGGGGCGTCGACCCACTGCTGCTGGCCGCGCTCGACCACTCGTCGGAGCGGCGGATGGCCGCCTACCGGGAGGCCGTGGCGGACGCCCGGACCCTGGAGGAACTGGTCGAGGCCGCCAACAGGATCTACCGGGCCGACCTGGAGGGCGGGCACATCACGTTCTTCTCGGAGCTCGTCGGCGCGAGCATCGCCAGGCCCGAGCTCAAGCGGGAGATCGTCGAACGGTCCGAGCCGTGGATCGACTTCGTCGAGGAGACGCTCGAACGGGTCATCGGCGGCTCACCGCTGGCCCGGCTGCTGCCGCCCCGCGACCTGGCGTACGCGACGATCACCTTCTACCTGGGCGTGAACCTGTTCACCCATCTCGACGCCGACCGCTCCCGGACCGAAGCCCTGTTCGACCTGGCCGGGCGGCTCGCCCCGCGCGCCAAGCTGCTGACCATGCGCTTCCCGCGCCGGCGCACTCCGCCCGCCGGGGGGCGGCGCCCCGCGGACTGACACCTCGCAGGACGGCGGCCCGGGCGACCGTCCGGTACGCCGGGGCGACCGGCCGGGAGCCGGAAAGCCGTCCTCCCCGGCGCTCCCGGGCTACTCGCCCCGCTCGCCGCGGAGGAAGGAGCGGATCCTGGACCAGCGTTCGGCGAAGCCCGCCTCGGCCCCGTGCCGGGTCGGCTGGTAGTAGCGCCGGTCCCGCAGTTCCCTGGGGGCGTACTCCTGGCGGACCAGGCCGTGCTCGAAGTCGTGGGGATACTTGTAGCCCTTGCCGTGGCCGAGTTTCCTGGCTCCCGCGTAGTGGGCGTCGCGCAGGTGTTCGGGGACATGGCCGATGTTGCCGCGCCGCACGTCCTCGGCGGCGGCGCCGATGGCCTTGATCACCGCGTTGGACTTGGGGGCCAGGGCGCAGTGGATGACGGCCTGGGCCAGGTTGAGCCGCCCCTCGGGCAGGCCGATGAACTCCACCGCCTGGGCGGCGGCCACCGCGACCTGCAGGCAGGTGGGGTCGGCCATGCCGACGTCCTCGGAGGCGAAGATCACGATCCGCCGGGCGATGAACCGGGGGTCCTCTCCCGCCTCGATCATCCGGGCCAGGTAGTGCAGGGCGGCGTCGGCGTCGGAGCCGCGCATGCTCTTGATGAAACCGCTGACCACGTCGTAGTGCTGGTCGCCCTGGCGGTCGTAGCGGACAGCTGCCTTGTCCACGGCGCGTTCCACGACCTCCACGGTGATCTCACCGTCGGCGATCAGCGCGGCGGCCTCCAGGTAGGTGAGCGATCTGCGGGCGTCTCCCCCGGCCAGCCGGACCAGGTGCCCGGCGGCCTCGGGCGCCAGCCGGACCTTCCCGCCCAGTCCGCGCGGGTCGGCGACGGCGCGTTCGATGACGGCCCGGACGTCGTCCTCGGACAGCGACTCCAGGGTCAGCAGGAGCGAGCGCGAGAGCAACGGCGAGATGACGGAGAAGAAGGGGTTCTCGGTGGTGGCGCCGATGAAGGTGACCCAGCGGTTCTCCACCGCGGGGAGCAGGGCGTCCTGCTGGGCCTTGTTGAAACGGTGCACCTCGTCGACGAACAGGACGGTCTGGCGGCCGGACATGCCGAGCTCGCGCCGGGCCTGGTCGATGGCCGCGCGGACCTCCTTGACGCCCGCCGACACCGCGGAGACCTCCACGAAGCGGCGCTCGGTGACGCCCGCCACGACGTAGGCGAGGGTGGTCTTGCCGGTGCCGGGCGGGCCCCACAGGAACAGCGACATGGGCGCCTCCGCCTCGACGAGGCGGCGCAGCGGCGTGCCGGGGCCCAGCAGGTGCCGCTGGCCGATCACCTCGTCCAGGGTCCGGGGGCGCATCCGCACCGCCAGAGGCTCCTGGCCCCGATGGGCCTCCTCCGCCACCGCGTCGAACAGGCTGTCCACGCCTGAGACAGTACCGCCAGGACGACGGCGTCAGCTCCCCCAGACGGCGGTGGCACCGGTGTGCCCGGCCCGCACCACGTAGTAGAGCGCGACGACGGCCAGGACCACGGTGAGCCCGGAGACGGCCAGCTCGACCGGACGGCCGAACCGGTCGCCGCGCGAGACGTGGACCAGCCCCAGCGAGGCCAGGCCGAGCCCGACGGCGGCGATCAGCAGGGGGGTGCTGAGGGCCGCGTGCACGGCGATGCGCTCGCCGAGCACGCCGCTCGCGGAGGAGAAGCGGCTCTCGTTGAGCGCCGCGCCGCTCGCCCTGGCGGCGAAGACACTCACGGGGACGACCGGGGAGAGGCCGACCACCGCCCAGGTGAGCGCGGGACGCGTACGGGGCGCCAGCGCGTACACGACGGCGAGAACCGACAGGAGAGGGGTGAGAACCACGGCGGCGTGAACGATCAGGGGGTGCGCGGGGAGGCCGAGGACCTCGTCGAACATGGATGACTCCGGATAGTGCGGGGTTCGTTGTCAGCAGCTATGGATCACACCATGAACGGGTTATGGCGAGTGTGAAGAGAATCCCGCTCATCCCCACATCCCCATATGGCGAGTTCTGTCACTTACGTGCAGCACACTCCAAGGCCGGTACGCTTTCGGCCTGTCCGTAGTCAAGTAACAGCAATCCTGGAGGACGTAGCGGTGAGCGCCGAGGACCGCCAGAGCCAGCTGGCTCGGGAACACAAGGAGCGGCAGGCGAAGCGTGCCGAGGAGGCGGCGAAGTCGAAGCGCAATGCCACGCTCGGAGCGGTCGCCGCGGTGGTCGTCGTCGTCGGAGGCCTGGTCGCGGCGGCGACCCTGATCTCGGGAAGCGGTGAGGAGGAGGAGAAGAAGCCGGTGGCGGCCAGCGGCTCTCCGACCCCCTCGGCCAGCGAAAGCGCCCTCGCGCCGCCGAGCCCGACCCCCAGCGCCGCGCTGGCCGGCAAGACCTGCAGCTACCGCAAGGACACCAGCGGCAGCCCGGCCAAGAAGGTGGGCATGCCGCCGAGCAAGCCCAACCTGAAGCTGAAGACCATGACGATCACCACCAACCACGGGGTGGTCGTGATCGACCTGGCGACCCCGCAGGCCCCGTGCACAGTCAACTCCCTGGCCTTCCTGGCCAGGAAGAACTTCTACGACAACACCAGGTGCCACCGCCTGGCCACCCCGGAGAACTCGGGCCTCGGCCTGATCCAGTGCGGCGACCCGCAGGCCAAGGCCGACGGCAAGAACCCGACCGACGGGCAGGGCAGCGCGGGCTACGTCTTCGACGACGAGAACCTCGGCGGCATGCCGTACACGAAGGGCGTCGTCGCCCTGGCCCAGGCTCCCGACGCGAGCAACCAGAACAGCAGCCAGTTCTTCATCTCGATGTCGGACGAGACCGACCAGATCGACAAGGCCTACACGCCCTTCGGCGTCGTCACCAAGGGCATGGACGTCCTGGAGAAGATCTACGGCGGCGGGTGGATCCTCAACCCGGAGGACGTCACCGGTGACGGCGGCTCCACCGCCCCCAAGATCCCGCTGATCCTCAAGGACGTGCAACTCTCCTGACGGTTCTCCGGGCCTGACGGGCCCGGCGGCAATCGGCTGCGGACGCCCCCGCGTCGGAACGCCCCGGCGGTCACCGGACCGCCGGGGCGTTCCGCGTCGGCGCGGCGTACGGCGACGGGCGCCGACGCCCCGGCAGAGCCCCAGAATGGCCATGTGCGGTCCGCCGGGTCATTTCCGCAGGAAGGGGACCGGGACGGCGCCATCCGGCCTCCCAGGACGCCTGTGGGGCGCGGGAAGGGGCGACGCGACGGTTCCCGCCGGGAGCCAGACTCGAAGGGAAGACGCGCGCAACGCGCGATCCACCTCACCGAGGGAGCGCCGATGGCGGAGAAGCTGCCGATCGAGTTCGTGTTCGACCCGGAGTTCGCCAGGGATCCCTACGGGGTCTACGCCGCGCTGCGCGAGAAGGGCCCGGTGCACGCGATCGACTTCCCACCCGGCACGGACGCGTTCCTGGTGATCGATTACGAACACGGCCGGCCCGCGCTCAACGACCCCCGGCTGTCCAAGGAGTTCAAGCACGCCCCCGCGGTGTTCCGCCAGTTCGTCACGGACGCCGGTCGGAACAACCCGGTACTCGCCCACAACATGCTCAGCTCCGACCCGCCGGACCACACCCGGCTGCGCCGCTTGGTCTCCAAGGCGTTCACCCCGCGGCGCACCGAGAGCCTGCGCCCGCGGATCCAGGAGATCGCCGACGGGCTCGTCGACGCGATGGCGCCCACGGGCCGGGCCGACCTGATCGGCGACTTCGCCTTCCCCCTGCCGATCGTGGTGATCTGCGAGCTGCTCGGCGTTCCCGCCGAGGACCGCGACGCCTTCCGTGAATGGTCGGCCACGCTGATCGACCCCGCGATGGACGAGGAGCAACTTCGCCGCCGCGCCGAGGTGAACGCCGCCATCCGGGACTACTTCGGGCGGCTCATCGCCGAGCGCCGGGCCGAGCCCCGGGACGACATGATCAGCGCGCTGGTCTCCGCCCGCGACGACCGGGAACTGCTCAGCGAGCAGGAACTGATGGCCACGCTCACGCTGCTGCTCATCGCCGGCCACGAGACCACGGTCAATCTGATCGGCAACGGCGTGCTGGCCCTGCTGACCCACCCCGACCAGCTCGCGCTGCTGCGGGAGCGGCCCGAGCTGATCCCCTCCGCGGTGGAGGAGTTCCTGCGCTACGAGGGACCGGTGGAGCGGGCCACCCTGCGCTTCGCCACCGAGGACCTCCAGATCGCGGGCGTGCACATCCCCGAGGGCTCGGTGGTGCACATCTCCCTGGGCGCGGCCGACCGTGACCCGGAGGCGTTCGCCCACCCCGACACCCTGGACGTCACCCGTGCCGACAACCACCACGTGGCCTTCGGCCATGGCATCCACTTCTGCCTGGGCGCCCCGCTGGCCCGCCTGGAGGGGCGGATCGCCTTCGAGACGCTCCTGCGCCGGCTGCCGGGCCTCGCGCTGGACTGCCCGCCCGCCGAGGCGGCCTGGCGCCGGAGCGGCTCGCTGATCCGCGGCCTGGAGGCCCTGCCCGTCACGTTCTGACCCGGCGTCGTCCGGAGCCCGGAGACGGCGGAAGACCCCCGGACCTCGTCCGGGGGTCTTCCGTCACGCACCCGCCCGGCCGGGCGCAGGCCCGCGTCAGGCGTGGAACCGGGTCAGACCTCGGCCTTGGGCTTGGCGTCGACGCCCGCCTCCTTGCGCTGCTCGGCGGTGATCGGGGTCGGCGCGCCGGTCAGCGGGTCGAAGCCGGAGGCCGTCTTGGGGAAGGCGATGACGTCGCGGATCGAGTCGCCGCCCGCGAGGAGCATGCAGATCCGGTCCCAGCCGTAGGCGATGCCGCCGTGCGGCGGGGGACCGTACTTGAACGCCTCCAGCAGGAAGCCGAACTTGCTCTCCGCCTCCTCCTTGGAGATGCCGAGCACGTCGAAGACGCGCTGCTGCATCTCGGCCCGGTGGATACGGATCGAGCCGCCGCCGATCTCCATGCCGTTGCAGACCATGTCGTAGGCGTAGGCCAGGGCCTCGCCGGGGTTGTCGTGGAAGGTGTCGGCCCACTCGGGCTTGGGCCCGGTGAACGGGTGGTGGACCGCGGTCCAGCCGATCTGGCGGCCGACCTCGTCGTGCACGGGCTCGAACATGGGGGCGTCGACGATCCACAGGAAGTTCCACGCCGACTCGTCGATCAGGCCGCAGCGGCGGCCGATCTCCAGGCGGGCCGCGCCCAGCAGGTCGCGGGAGGCCCCGGGGGCCCCGGCCGCGAAGAAGATCGCATCGCCGGGCTTGGCGCCCACCTTGTCGGCGAGCCCCGCGGTCTCGGCCTCCGAGAGGTTCTTGGCGACCGGGCCGCCGAGCGTGCCGTCCTCGCCGACGAGCACGTACGCCAGGCCCCGGGCACCGCGCGACTTGGCCCACTCCTGCCAGGCGTCGAGCTCCTTGCGGGTCTGCGAGGCGCCGCCGGGCATGACCACGGCGCCCACGTACGGCGCCTGGAACACGCGGAAGGAGGTCTCGGCGAAGAACTCGGTCATCTCGACGAGCTCCTGGCCGAAGCGCAGGTCGGGCTTGTCGGAACCGTAGCGCGACATGGCCTCCCAGTAGGTCATCCGGGGCAGCGGCGTCGGCAGCTCGTAGCCGAGGATCTCCTTCCAGATCCGCCCGACCAGCGCCTCGCCCAGCGCCATGACGTCGTCCTGGTCCACGAAGGACATCTCAACGTCGATCTGGGTGAACTCCGGCTGGCGGTCGGCGCGCAGGTCCTCGTCGCGGTAGCACTTGGCCAGCTGGTAGTAGCGCTCCAGGCCGGCGACCTGGAGGAGCTGCTTGAACAGCTGGGGCGACTGCGGCAGGGCGTACCAGCTGCCGGGCTGGAGCCGGACGGGGACCAGGAAGTCGCGGGCGCCCTCGGGGGTGGAGCGGGTGAGCGTCGGAGTCTCGACGTAGGTGAACCCGTGCTCGTTCATCACCTCGTGGGCCAGGTAGGTGGCCCTGGAGCGGATGCGCATGGCCTGGGCGACCTGCTGGCGGCGGATGTCAAGATAGCGGTGCTTGAGCCGGGCCTCCTCCGACACCTCCGCGTGGCCTTCGACCGGGAACGGCAGCGGCGCGGACTCGCTGAGGACCTCGACCTCGGAGGCGACGATCTCGATCTCGCCCGTGGGCAGCTCGGGGTTCTCGTTGCCCTCGGGACGGATCCGCACCTCTCCGACGACCTTGACGCAGTACTCGGCACGCAGGCCGTGCGCGTCGTCCTCCTCGCGGAAGACCACCTGTGCGGAGCCGGAGGCGTCACGCAGGTCGATGAAGACCACCCCACCGTGGTCGCGGCGGCGCGCCACCCAACCGGCCAGCGTCACCCGCTGCCCGGCGTGCTCCCTGCGCAGTGATCCCGCTTCGTGGGTGCGGATCATTTGTCCAGTCTCTCCTTCAACGTCGTGACGATCTCGGCGAGCGGTACGGCGGTCTGGTCGCCGCTGGCCAGGTCCTTGACCTGCGCGGCCCCGGCGGCGATGTCGCGGTCGCCGAGGATCACGGCGTAGCCCGCCCCCGAGCGGTCGGCGCCCTTCATGGCGCCCTTCACGCCCTTGCCGCCGAACGACATGTCGGCGGAGAGGCCCGCCCGCCGCAGCTCCGTGACGAGGAGGAACATCCGGCGGCGTGCCTCCTCGCCCAGCGGCACACCGTACACCTGGACACGCGACTCGGCGGCGTCGTCCCCGAACAGGCCCTCGGCCTCCATGGCCAGGACGGTGCGGTCGACGCCGAGCGCCCAGCCGACACTGGCCAGCGCGGGACCGCCCAGCATCTCGCTCAGCCCGTCGTAGCGGCCCCCGCCACCGACCGCCGACTGGGAGCCCAGGCCGTCGTGCACGAACTCGAACGTGGTGCGCGTGTAGTAGTCGAGGCCGCGGACCAGGCGCGGGTCGTCGGTGTAGGCCACGCCCGAGGCGGTCAGCAGCGAGCGGACCTCCTCGTGGTAGGCCTTGCACGCCTCGCACAGGTGGTCGACGACCAGCGGCGCGCCGGCCAGCTGGGCCTGCACCTCGGGGCGCTTGTCGTCGAGCACCCGCAGCGGATTGATCTCGATGCGCTGCCGGGTGGGCTCGTCGAGGTCGAGGCCGCGCAGGAAGTCCTGGAGCGCGGCCCGGTAGCCGGGGCGGCACTCCCGGTCCCCCAGCGTGTTGATCAGCAGCCGGACCCCGGTGAGCCCCAGCCCCGCGTAGCCGTCGACGGCCAGCAGGATGAGCTCGGCGTCGAGCGCCGGGTCCTCCGCGCCGATGGCCTCGGCGCCGACCTGCCAGAAGTGGCGGTAGCGGCCCTTCTGGGCCCGCTCGTAACGGAACTGGCTGCCCGAGTACCACAGCTTCACGGGCAGCTGCCCGGTGTGCAGGTTGTGCTGGAGGACCGCGCGGACCACCGGTGCGGTGCCCTCGGGGCGCAGCGTGATGGAGCGCCCGCCCCTGTCGTCGAAGGTGTACATCTCCTTGGAGACGATGTCGGTCGACTCGCCCACGCCGCGTACGAACAGCGCGGTGTCCTCGAAGACCGGAGTCTCGATGTAGCCGTAGCCCGCCCTGCGGACGGGCGCGGTCAGCGCCTCGCGCACGGCGAGCGCCCGCTCGGAGCGCGGCGGAAGCCAGTCAAAGGTGCCCTTGGGCGCCTGCAAAGTCATTTTTAAAGTCCCCTGCCGGGACCACGGTCGTGCGCGGGGCTCGCGGAGCCGGCACCCGCGACCGCCCTCGCCTCGGCGAGATACGGGTTCGTGGCACGCTCGTGGCCGATCGTGGTCTGTGGTCCGTGGCCGGGCAGGACCACCGTCTCCTCCGGCAGCGGCAGGCACTTGGCGGCCAGGCTGCGCAGGATGGTCGGGTAGTCGCCGCCCGGAAGATCGGTGCGACCGATGGAGCCGGCGAAGAGCAGGTCGCCCGAGAACAGCACGTCGGGGATCTCCTCGGTGCCGGGCAGCCTGAACGTCACCGACCCCCGGGTATGGCCCGGGGTGTGGTCGACGCTGATCTCCATACCCGCCAGGTGCAGCACCTCACCGTCGGTGAGTTCGCGCACGTCGTCCGGCTCGGCGAAGGTCAGCCCGCCGAACAGCTGCTGCTTGGCCGAGAGCGACAGCCCCTTGCCGGGATCGGAGAGCAGCTCGCGGTCTTCGGGATGGATCCACGCGGGGACGTCACGGGCGCCGCAGACCGGGGCGACCGACCACATGTGGTCGATGTGACCGTGGGTGACGAGCACCGCGACCGGCTTGAGCCTGTGCTCGCGCAGCACGTCGTCGAGGTCGCCCACGGCGTTCTGGCCCGGATCGACGACCACGCACTCCTCGCCCGCGGCGGGAGCCACGACGTAACAGTTGGTCTGGAAGGACCCTGCGGGAAAGCCGGCGATGAGCATCTGCCTCAGCTGATCTCGTCAAGAATGCGGATGGGAATGTAACCGAAGGGTACCGGTGCGGGTCGGCAGGCTGCGAACCATTACCCATTGGCCGATACGATTCGCCCACCTCATTAAGTGATACTCCGGCATCCGGGAGGACGAAGCGGTGAGCGGCAAGGAGCGCCAGAAGCAGCTGGCGCGCGAGCACTACGAGCGGCAGATGCAGCGGCGCGCCGAACGGGAGGCGCGCGCCAAGCGCAACGCGATCCTCGGCACCAGCGTGGTCGGCGTGCTGGTCGTGGGTGGCGTGGTCGCCGCGACGACCCTGTTCGGGGGCTCCGACACCACGGCGACGGCCACGGCCGACCCGTCCTCCTCCGCCGCCCCCACGGAGGCGGCCGGCGCCCAGCCCAAGGCGTTCGACCCGGCCAGCGGCACCTGCGGCTACGTCGCCGACGCCGACGGCAGCCCGGCCAAGAACGTGGGCATGCCGCCGGAGAAGGTCGAGGCCAAGCCCACGACGATGACGCTGAAGACCAACCGTGGCGACATCGTGATCAAGCTGTCACCTGACAAGACCCCGTGCACGGTCAACTCCTTCGCCTTCCTGGCGGAGAAGAACTACTTCGACGGCTCCAAGTGCCACCGCCTGGGCAACGACCAGTTCCCGATGATCCAGTGCGGCGACCCGCTGGCCAAGGCCGACGGCAAGAGCCAGACCGACGGCCAGGGCGGCCCCGGCTACCGGTTCGTCAACGAGAACCTGGAGGGCGCCACGTACAAGCGCGGCGTGGTGGCCATGGCCAACAGCGGCCCCGACACCAACGGCAGCCAGTTCTTCATCGTGTACGGGGACGCCCCGCTGTCTCCGGACTACACACCGTTCGGTACGGTCACCGAAGGGCTGGAAATCATCGACAAGGTGAACAAGGCCGGTGTCATCACCCCCGGGCCGGACGGTACGGGGGCACCGAAGGAAACCGTCGAAATCAAAGACGTGACAATGTCCAGCAAGAGCTGACGTAATACATCCAAGGGACGGACGAGTCCCGAAAGGCTGATGAAAGTGCGGGAGGACACGGTGAGCACCGACCCGTGGGGCCGGGTAGACGACGACGGCACCGTCTACGTACGTACGGCTGAGGGAGAGCGGGCCGTCGGGTCCTGGCAGGCCGGCGAACCCGAGGAGGCCCTTGCCTACTTCCATCGCAAGTTCGACGAGCTGGCCGGGCAGGTAGCCCTGCTGGAGCAGCGAGTCCGGGGCACCGACCTGCCGCCCGCGCAGGCGGAGGCGACCATCGTCAAGCTCCGCGACGCGATCACCGACGCGCACGCCGTCGGGGACCTCGACTCGCTGCTGAACCGGCTGAGCACCCTCTCGGAGCTGGTCGCCCAGCGCCGCGAGGAGGTCAAGGCGGCCCGGGACGTGGCCCGCGCCGAGGCCAGGGCCGTCAAGGAACGGATCGTCGCCGAGGCCGAGCGCATCGCCGACGACACCACCCACTGGAAGAGCGGCGGCGAGCGGCTGCGCCAGCTGATCGAAGAGTGGAAGGCCGCCGACCGTATCGACCGGGTGACCGAGGCGGCGCTCTGGAAGCGCCTGTCGGCGGCCCGCACGGCCTTCGCCAAGCGGCGCAAGGCCTACTTCGCCGGGCTGGACGAGCAGCGCGAGAACGTGCGCGCCACCAAGGAACGCATCGTCGCCGAGGCCGAGGCACTCTCCTCGTCCACCGACTGGGGCGCCACCGCCTCGGCCTACCGCGAGCTGATGCAGCAGTGGAAGATGGCCGGCCGGGCCTCCCGCGAGGTGGAGGACGAGCTCTGGGCCCGGTTCAAGGGCGCCCAGGACCAGTTCTTCCAGGCCCGCTCGGCCGTCTTCGCCGAGCGGGACGCGTCGCTGGCCGCCAACGCCGAGGTCAAGGAGGAACTGCTGGCCGAGGCGGAGAAGATCCTGCCGATCTCCGACGTGCGCACCGCCCGGCTCGCCCTGCGGGGCATCCTGGAGCGCTGGGAGGCCGCCGGGCCGGTCCCGCGCGACCAGCGGGACCGCCTGGAGGGCGGGCTGCGCAAGATCGACGACGCGGTCCGCAAGGCCGAGGAGGCGGAGTGGAAGCGCTCCAACCCCGAGGCCCGCGCCCGCGCCCAGAACACGGTCGACCAGCTGCGCAAGTCGATCGGCCAGCTGGAGGACCGCCTGGCCAAGGCCCAGGCCGCGGGCAAGGACAAGGAGGCCAAGGACACCGAGGAGGCCCTGGCCGCCCGGCGTTCGTGGCTGGAGGAGGCGGAGCGCACGCTCGCCGAGTTCTCCTGATCCCGGCGCCGGGTTCCGCCCCGCCGTACGGCGGGCGGGACGGGGCCTGACGGGCCGCGAGGGACGCTCCGCCACGGAGCGCCCCTCGCGGCTCTGCGCTTTCACCGGCCTGCGCCGGCCCCGGGCCGTCCCGCGGGCCCGGCCCTCTCACCGTCCGGGCCGTTTCACGGGTCCGGGGCCGTTTCACGGACCCGAGCCGCTTCCCGGCGCTGAGCTCGTCTCACAGTCCGAGCCGTCTCACCGGCCCGGGCCGCACGGTCAGGAGCCGGCGCCGCTGACGCGGTAGACGTCGTAGACGCCCGGGATGTTGCGGACGGCCTTCAGCACGTGGCCCAGGTGCTTGGGGTCGCCCATCTCGAAGGTGAACCTGCTGATGGCCACCCGGTCCCTGGACGTTGTGACGGACGCCGACAGGATGTTCACGTGCTGGTCGGAGAGAGTGCGGGTGACGTCGGACAGCAGGCGGGGCCGGTCGAGCGCCTCGACCTGCAAGGCGACCAGGAACACCGAGTCGTCCGCGGCGGACCAGGAGACCTCGACCAGGCGGTCGGGTTCCGACTTGAGCTGCTCGATGTTGGGGCAGTTGGTGCGGTGCACCGACACCCCGTGCCCGCGGGTGACGAAACCGATGATCTCGTCGCCGGGCACGGGCGTGCAGCAGCGCGACAGGCGCACCCAGACGTCGGAGTCACCCGCGACCACCACGCCGGCGCCGCCGCTGCCGCGCGGACGCCCGCGCAGCTTGGTCGGCACGGAGGTCTCGGCGATGTCCTCCTCGGCGCCCTCCACCCCGCCGATGGAGGTGAGCAGCTTCTGCACCACCGCCTGGGCGGCGATGTGGCCCTCACCGACGGCCGCGTAGAGCGCCGAGACATCGGTGTAGCGCAGATCCCTGGCCAGGGCCAGGAGGGACTCTCCGGACATCAGGCGCTGCAGCGGCAGGCCCTGCTTGCGCATGGCCCGGCCGATCGCCTCCTTGCCGGCCTCGATCGCGGTCTCGCGGCGCTCCTTGGAGAACCACTGACGGATCTTGTTACGGGCCCGGCCGGATTTGACGAACTTCAGCCAGTCGCGCGACGGCCCCGCGTCGGGCGACTTGGAGGTGAAGATCTCCACGGTGTCGCCGTTGCCCAGCCGCGACTCCAGCGGCACCAGGCGGCCGTTGACCCGGGCGCCGATGCACCGGTGGCCGACCTCGGTGTGCACGGCATAGGCGAAGTCGACGGGCGTGGCGCCCTCCGGCAGGGCGATGACCTGGCCCCGGGGCGTGAAGACGTAGACCTCCGAGACCGACAGGTCGAAGCGGAGCGACTCCAGGAACTCCCCCGGGTCCGAGGTCTCCTTCTGCCAGTCGAGGAGCTGCCGCAGCCACGCCATGTCGCTGGCGGGCTTCAGCTTCGACCCGGGAGAACCCGGGGCGGTCATCTCCTCCTTGTACTTCCAGTGCGCCGCCACGCCGTACTCCGCCCTGTGGTGCATGGCGTGGGTGCGGATCTGCAGCTCCACCGGCTTGCCCTCGGGGCCGATGACCGTGGTGTGCAGCGACTGGTACATGTTGAACTTGGGCATCGCGATGTAGTCCTTGAACCGGCCGGGGACCGGGTTCCATCGCGCGTGGATCGTTCCGAGGGCGGCGTAGCAGTCGCGGACCGTGTCGACCAGCACCCGGATGCCGACCAGGTCGTAGATGTCGTCGAAGGCGACGTCCCTGGCGATCATCTTCTGGTAGACGGAGTAGTAGTGCTTGGGGCGGCCCTTGACCACCGCACGGATCTTGGCCTCGCGCAGGTCGCCGGAGACCTTCTCGATGACCTCCTGCAGGAACAGGTCCCGGCGCGGGGCGCGCTCCGACACCATCCGGGCGATCTCGTCGTACCGCTTGGGGTAGAGCATGGCGAACGCGAGGTCCTCCAGCTCCCACTTGATGGTGTTCATACCGAGCCGGTGGGCGAGCGGCGCGAAGATCTCCAGCGTCTCCCGGGACTTCTGGTGCCGCTTGTGCTCGGGCAGGTAACGCATGGTGCGCATGTTGTGCAGCCGGTCGGCGAGCTTGATCACCAGCACCCGGATGTCGCGGGACATGGCCACGACCATCTTGCGCACGGTCTCGGCCTCGGCCGCGGCGCCGAACTTGACCTTGTCGAGCTTGGTGACGCCGTCGACCAGCAGGGCGATGTTGTCGCCGAAGTCGGCGCGCAGCTCGTCCAGCCCGTAGGCGGTGTCCTCGACGGTGTCGTGCAGCAACGCGGCGCAGAGGGTCTCGTCGTCGGTGCCCAGCTCCGCGAGGATCGTCGCGACCGCGAGGGGGTGGGTGATGTACGGGTCGCCGCTCTTGCGCTTCTGGTCACGGTGGTGGTAGGCCGCCACGTCGTAGGCACGCTCGATGAGCCGCAGGTCCGCCTTCGGATGGGTCGCCCGGACCGTACGGAAGAGCGGCTCCAGCACGGGATTCATGGTGCCACCCCATTGCCCCCCAAGGCGTGCGAGCCTGCGCCTTACCGCGGGCTTCTCTTCGGTGGCTCCGGACACGGTGGAACCGGCATCGCCTGCCGGGACGGCCGTCTCGGGGCCGCCGCCGGCGGCGGTCACGTCGGGGACGACCACATCACGGGGCACGCAGACTCCTTAAGTTCGAGTCCAGATCCCTCAGTGTATCCAGACCGGCTTGGGTGCATTCGTCCGCGGGGCCGATCAGACGACGACGAGGGAGTGCAACTCGACGTCGACCAGGCGGTCGCGGCCCTTGAGGAAGGCCAGCTCCATGAGCACGGCGATGGCGACGACGTCGGCGCCCGCCCTGCGGACCAGCTCCACCGCCGCGCGCGCCGTGCCTCCGGTGGCGAGCACGTCGTCGACGATGAGGACGCGCTCACCGGGGAGGAAGGCGTCTCGATGGACCTCGATGGTGGCGGAGCCGTACTCCAGATCGTAGGACGCCTCAAGCGTCTCGGAGGGGAGTTTTCCCTTCTTCCGTACCGGAACGAATCCCGCGCCGGCCCGGTGGGCGACCGGGGCGGCCAGGATGAACCCCCGGGCCTCGATACCGACGATCTTGTCCACCTCGTACGACCCGGCGAGCGCGTCGACCACCGCGGCGAACGCCACCGGGTCGGCGAGCAGCGGGGTGATGTCCTTGAAGAGCACTCCCGGCTGGGGGTAGTCGGGCACGTCGCGGATCCGGTCGAGGATCAGGCTGGTCAGGTCGGTCATTGAATTCCTCCGTGTGGAGACCCCGGGTTTCAGCCCCGGGAAACGCTCGATGGTTACTTGATGCGCCTTTTACGCTACCGAGTGTCCGGTGGTGACGACCGCACCACCGGTCCCGCCGCCGGACCGGCCGGATGTGACGCCCGCCGAGACCTGTGAGACCTCGCCCGGTCCGTCCAGTGGCGACCGCCGGTGCGGTGGGAGACCCGATCCGCGAGGATCGGAATCTCCCGGCCTCGGCCGTGGGGAGGAGATCAAGGTCACTTCCTTACGGAAAAAGCCTCCGCTCCCTGCGGGAGCGGAGGCGCGGCCTGTCCGGGCTACTTCTTCTTGCGCTTCTCGCCACTGGACGGGGCGCCGTTGGCCCCCGCTCCCACCGGCTGGCGCGCGGACTTGACCTCGGCGCCCGCCCCGCCGGTGGCGGCGAGCCTGCGGGCGATCGCCTGGTAGCGCGGCTCGCGCTCCTTCAGGGTGACCAGCAGCGGCGTCGCGACGCACAGCGAGGAGTAGGTGCCGACGATCATTCCGACGAACAGCGAGAGCGACAGGTCCTTCAGCGTCCCGGCGCCGAACAGCGTGGTGCCGATGAACAGGATCGCCGCGACCGGCAGGATCGCCACCAGGGTGGTGTTCAGCGAACGGATCAGCGTGTGGTTCAGGGCGTTGTTGGCGGCCTGCGTGTAGGTCATCTTGGAGGTCGTGCCGAGCTTGGCGGTGACCTCCTTGATCATGTCGAAGACGACGACGGCGTCGTACAGCGAGTATCCGAGGATCGTCAGGAAGCCCAGCAGGGTCGCCGGGGTGACCTCGAAACCGGACCAGGCGTAGACGCCGGCGGTGATCACCAGGTCGTGGAGGAGCGCCACGACCGCGGCCAGCGCCATCTTCCACTCGAAGGCCATCGTCAGGTACAGGATGATCGCCAGCATGAAGACGATCAGGCCCAGGATGGCCTGGTCGGCGACCTGGCCGCCCCACGAGGCGCCGATCACCTGGAGGGTGACGTCGTTCTGCTGCAGGCCGAAGCTCTCGGCCGCCGTCTTCTGGACCTCGGTGACCTTCTCCGGCGAGAGGCTCTCGGTGGTGACCCGCCAGCCGTTGTTGGTCTCCTGCACGATCACCTGGTGCAGGCCGGCGTCGGTGAACGTGCCGCGCACCTGTTCGATGGTCGTGGACTGGGCGGGCTTGAAGGAGAAGACCGACCCGCCCTTGAACTCCACGCCCAGGTTGAGGCCGTTCACGACGAGGCCGGCGATGGAGAAGATCAGCAGGGCGGCGGAGAGGCCGTACCAGAGCTTCCTGCGGCCGACGAAGTCGACGTTGACCTCGCCCCGGTACAGCCGGCGCGCGATGCCGGACATCAGGCCTCCTGCGGAGCGGTCTTGGGTGCGGTGACGGTCTCGCTCATGCGCTCGGCGTCGAGACCGGAGAGCTTGTGCCCCTTGGCGAAGAACCTCAGCCGGGCCAGCAGCGCGACGAACGGCTTGGTGAACATGAACACCACGGCGATGTCGATGAGGGTGGTCAGGCCCATCGCGAACGCGAACCCGGCCACGCCGCCGACCGCCAGGAAGTACAGCACCACGGCGGCGATGAACATGACCGCGTCGGCGATGAGGATGGTGCGCCGGGCGCGGACCCAGGCGACCTCGACGGCCGCGCGCAGCGAGCGGCGACCCTCCTTCATCTCGTCGCGGATGCGTTCGAAGTAGACGATGAACGAGTCGGCGGTGATGCCGATCGAGACGATCAGGCCGATGATGTGCGGCAGCGAGAGGCGGAAGTTCGCGAACGCGCCGAGCAGCACCACCGCCTGGTAGGTCAGGACCGAGGCCACCACGAGGCTCAGCACCGAGACGATGCCCAGGCCCCGGTAGTAGAGCATCGAGTAGACGACCACCAGCAGCAGGCCGATCGCGCCGGCGATGAGGCCGCCGCGGAGCTGGTCGGCGCCCAGGGTGGAGGAGACCTCGTCGATGGAGCTCTTCTCGAACTTCAGCGGCAGCGCGCCGTACTTGAGCTGGTTGGCCAGCTCGTCGGCGGTCGGCTGGGTGAAGCCGCCGGAGATCTGCGCCCGGCCGCCGGTGATGGGCTCCTGGATGACCGGCGCGGAGATGACCACGCCGTCGAGGACCATGGCGACCTGGTTGCGCGGGGCCTGCGAGTTGAAGGCGGTGGTGGTGACCTTCGACCACTGCTCGGGGCCCTGGCCCTTGAAGGAGAGCTGCACGAGCCACTCGCCGGTGGTCTGGTCGACGCCGGAGGTCGCGCTGTCGATCGAAGTGCCGGTCACGGCGGCCTTGTCGAGGATGTACTTGACGTAGACGTCGTTCTTGGGGTCCGCGTCGTTCCCGTCTTCGAGGCCGCAGCCGACGTACTGCTGGTTCGGGTCGTCCTGGGCGCCCTGACCCATCTCCTTGGCGCAGTCGAGCGTCTTGAAGCGCTCCAGGGCCGCCGGGTCGATGCCGGTGGTGTCGACGCCGGCCAGCGGGTCGTCGGAGGCCGTCGGCTGCGGCGTCGGGGTGGCGCTCGCCTCCGGCTTGGCGGTCGCGGTGGTGCTCCGGCGGGGCCTCGCGGACGGAGTGGCGGTCGCCGCGCTGCCCCGGCGGGCGTTCGCGGACGGGGTGGCGCGCCCGCTCGGCTCGGCCGAGGGGGCGGGGCTGGGGTTGGTGAGCGCCGACGACAGGGCGCGGCCGGCGGGCGAGCCGCTCGGGCCGGGCTCGGCGGTCTGCCGGGGCGCCGCGGAGCGGCTCGGCGTGGGGGTCGTGGCCCCCTGGCCGCCGGACGCCGCGGGAGAGGGGGTGGGAGTGGGCGCCTGGGTGGGCAGCTCACCCGGCGGCGCGGGCGTTCCGGGCCCGATCGCCAGCACCTGGCGGAACCGCAGCTCCGCGGTGGTGCCGACCAGCTTGACGACTTCCTCCTGGCCCACTCCGGGGACGGAGATGACGATGTTGTCGCCGGATTTGGCGACCTCGGCGTCGGAGATGCCGCTGCCGTTCACCCGGTCGCGGATGATGTTCACGGCCAGGTTGAGGCTCTCCTCGGAAGGAGCGCTCCCGTTCGGCGTGATGGGCTGCAGCGTCACGGTCGTGCCGCCGGCGAGGTCGAGGCCATACTCGGGGGTGAATGCCTTGTTCAGGAACATCACCCCGCCCATGGCGAGAATGATCGCCAGAAGCACCAGGAGCATGCGTCCCGGTTTGCTCTGGCCGCTGGTCGGTCGGGCCACTGGTCGTCGATTCTTTCGGTTATAGGGGATCGGTGGTGAACCTGCTCACGGCTTCCTGGTCGTCGAGTCGTGGTCGTCACCCTGCTGCTCGGAGGTCTCCACCGCGTCGCCGGCCGTCTTGGGATTTTCCCCGGCGCTCTCCTCGACGTCGGCGACAGGGGTCACGACGCGCCCGATGGCCGCCTTGACCCAGCGGGTCTCCACGCCGGGGGCGATCTCCAGGATCACGTCGTCGGCGTCGATGGCCACCACGGTCGCGAAAAGGCCTGTCGTGGTCATGACGCGGGTGCCCGGCGTGAGGCTGTTCTGCATCTGGATCTGCTCTTGCTGCCGCTTGCGCTGCGGCCTGATGAGCAGGAAGTAGAACACCACGACCATCAGAGCGATCATGATGAGGCTCGAATAATTGCCGCCCACAGGGCCGCTCCCTCTCTTGAGAATGACCGGCCGATCGCCGGACGTCATATACGGGCCACGCCGCTCAGCACGTCAGCCTACACAGCCAGCCAAGCCACGGAGTTTAGGCGAGCTGTTAGAAGCGCGGCAACGAGGTCACGATTCGGCACGCAGGGAAGTTCCCATTTCGATACTGTTGTCATCGATCTGTGATCAACTCTGTACAGCTTCCCTACCCAACCCCAACGTTAGACCTGACCGCCGCCATCCTCAAGATCAACGAGAAACGCGGCGCCGAATGCGTCCGGGGGCGGGGTCAGGCCGAGATGCGCCCAGGCGGCGGCGGTCGCGACCCGGCCGCGCGGGGTGCGGGCCAGCAGGCCCTGCCGCACCAGGAACGGCTCGGCGACCACTTCGACCGTCTCCGGCTCCTCCCCCACGGCGACCGCCAACGTCGACAATCCCACGGGACCGCCGCCGAACTTGCGCAGCAGCGCGCCGAGAACCGCCCGGTCGAGCCGGTCGAGCCCCTCGGCGTCGACCTCGTAGAGGTTGAGCGCGGCCGAGGCGATGTCGCGGGTGACGATCCCGTCCGCGCGGACCTCCGCGAAGTCGCGGACCCGGCGCAGCAGGCGGTTGGCGATGCGGGGCGTGCCGCGCGAGCGACCGGCGATCTCGCGGGCGGCGTCGTCGGGGAGCGCGACGCCCAGCAGGCGCGCGGAGCGCTGAAGCACCTGCTCCAGTTCCTCGACCGCGTAGAAGTCCATGTGCGCGACGAAGCCGAAGCGGTCGCGCAGCGGCGCGGGGAGCATGCCGGCCCTGGTGGTCGCGCCGACGAGGGTGAACGGCGCGATCTCCAGCGGGATCGCGGTCGCCCCCGGTCCCTTGCCCACCACGATGTCGACGCGGAAGTCCTCCATCGCGAGGTAGAGCATCTCCTCCGCGGGCCGGGCCATCCGGTGGATCTCGTCGATGAACAGGACCTCGCCCTCCGACAGCGTCGACAGGATCGCGGCCAGGTCGCCGGCCCGCTCCAGTGCGGGACCCGAGGTGATCCGGATCGGCACCGACAGCTCGGTTGCGATGATCATGGAGAGGGTGGTCTTACCCAGCCCGGGACCGCCGCTCATCAGCACGTGGTCCGGCGGCCGGTTGCGCCGCAGCGCGCTCTGCAGCACCAGCGAGAGCTGTTCGCGCACCCGGGCCTGGCCGATGAACTCCTCCAGGCGCCGGGGCCGCAGCGCGGCCTCGATCGACTTCTCGTCGCCGTCGGCGTCCGGCGACACCAGATCCCGCTCGCTCACGCGCCCTCCCTCATGGCTGCCACCGTACGGCAGGGCGCTCGGTGGCCCCCGCGCGGCCGTGCCCCGTGGCGCGGCAGCCCACGCCCCCGCGGCGCCGTGCGACGGGAGGTCCCGCGGCCTTCCCCCGGCCGGCCGGCGCGGCCCGGCCGCCCGCGGCCGTCACGGGCCGGCTCGACGGGGCCGGTCATCGAACGCTCAGCGCGCGGAGCGCGGCCTTGAGCAGCGCGGCCACCTGCGGGACACGGCCCACGGCCGCCTCCGCGTCGGCCTGCGGGGCGACGGCCGCGACCGCCTCGTCGGCGTCCTTCGCCGAGTAGCCCAGACCGACCAGGCCGGAGTGGACCTGGTCGCGCCAGGCCGGCGCGGCCGAGCGGCCGTCGAGCGCGGCGTTGACGGCCTCCTCGGGCGTGCCGAGCTTGTCCTTGAGGTCGACGATGATGCGCTGAGCACCCTTCGGGCCGACCCCGGGAACCCTGGTCAGGGCCTTGACGTCAGCGGCGGCCACGGCCATCCGGAGCGCGTTGGGCGTGTGCACCGCGAGCATCGCCAGGGCGACCTTGGGGCCGACCCCGCTGGCGGTCTGGAGCATCTCGAAGATCACGCGCTCGTCGTCGCCGGCGAAGCCGTACAGCGTCAACGACTCCTCGCGGACGACGAGGGAGGTGGCCAGCCTGGTCTCCTCCCCCACCCTGAGGGTGGCCAGCGTGCCCGGCGTGCAGTGCACGAGCACGCCCACCCCGCCGACCTCGACGACCGCACCGTCGGGCGCGATCGCGGTCACCTGTCCTCGCACCGAGGCGATCACTTTGTGGTTCCTCTCGAATAACCGGCGGCCCTGCCCCGCCCGCGGAAGTAGGCCGCGGCGGTCGTGCCAGGGCCGTCCTTCGCCCTGGCCGCCGCCTCGGCGGCGGCCTCGGCCAGCCGGCTCTGGGCGCCGCCCCGCCACACGTGGCAGATCGCCAGGGCGAGCGCGTCGGCGGCGTCGGCGGGCTTGGGCATGGCGTCCAGGCGCAGCAGGCGGGTCACCATCGTGCCGACCTGCTGCTTGTCGGCCGTGCCGCTACCGGTGATCGCGGCCTTGACCTCGGAGGGCGTGTGCAGCGCGACCGGCAGGCCCCTGCGCGCGGCGCACAGGATCGCCACGGCCGAGGCCTGGGCGGTGCCCATGACCGTGCGAAGGTTGTGCTGGGCGAAGACCCGTTCCACGGCCACCGCGTCGGGCTCGACCTCGTCGAGCCACCGCTCGATGCCGGTCTCGATCGCCACCAGCCTGGCCCCGATCCCGTCGTCGGCGGGAGTGCGGACCACCCCGACCTTGACCAGCCGCAGCGGCGCCCCGGGCCGCCCCTCGACGGCGCCGAGCCCGCACCTGGTCAGCCCGGGATCCACCCCCATCACCCGCAGCTCGGGCAACCGCACCGGCACGCCTCCACTCGCCGAACACCTGTTCGGTGCCCGACTCTACCGCGTGCGGGCACGCCGCGCACGGCACTCGGGCCCCCGTAGAAGGCGGTTTCCCGCCGGGAGGCCGCCGGCGGGAGGGAGGCTCCGCCGGAAGAGCCGGGGCCCGGGAGCCCGGGAGCCGGAGCCGAGGAACCGGGGAAGGTCAGAAGTAGTCCAGCGAGTACGGCTTGGCGTGGAAGGCGGCGTCGAGGGTCTCGTCGGCGTCCGCCGGGCCGGACAGGAGCCCCGCGCGGCGCAGCGTGGCCGCCGGTACCCCGGCGTACAGGGCCGACAGGCCGCCGGCGGTGAAGGCGGGGACGGCGTCCCGTACCCCCTCGGCGGGCCGGGCGGCGCCGACGCCACCGGCGACCGACAGGTGCCAGAGGCCGGAGTTGCCGGGGCGCTGGGGGTCGTCGACCCGGACGACCGCGTCGAGGGTGACGTTCGCCGGGAAGCCTCGCCCGGCGACGGCCGCGGGCAGGTCGACGACGCGGAACATCCAGCGGGTCTGCTTGACGAGGTCGTGCGAGCGCTCGCCGATCAGCCAGAGGACCGGGTCGTCGGGGGCGACGACGGCGTGGACCGACTCGGCGACGGAGGACGAGGAACCGACCAGCGACCACAGGGTCCGGGCGGTGGCCTCGGAACCGGCCAGGAGCGTGTCGACCGCGATGTCGCGGCCGTCCCACCGGTAGATGACGAACCCGTCGTCGGCGAGGTAGAGGAAGTCGTCCTCCTCCGCCAGCCACAGGCGCCAGGTCTCCTCGCTCCGGCACAGAGGGCCGGAGGCCCTGGCGGCGGCGTGGGTCCGGCCGATGACCGAGAGCACCTCGGCGACGTCGTCGGGGCCCATGCGGCGGATCTTGACCTGCTCGGTGGGCCTGATCGCGCGCAGCGCCTCGGCCGGCAGGGTGGCCCGGTGCATGGCGCCCGCGTGCTCCCAGCCGAGCGAGCGGTAGATGCGCGTGGTGGCCGGGTAGAGCGCCGAGACCGGGTGGCCGAGGGCGGCGCAGCGGTCGATGGTGGCGTTCATGATCATCCGGCCGACGCCGCGGCCCCGCTCCTCGGGGGCGACCGTCACCGAGGCGACGCCGCCCATGGAGATCGGCCTGCCGTGCCACCACTGGGTGAAGTCGTTGATCCTGCTCGTCGCGACCAGCCGGGGACCGTCGACGACGCCGAGGTACCGCCCCGCGGCGAGAGTGGGGACGACCTGCGCCCGCCAGTCGTCAAGGTCTCCCGCGGGGATGGGCCCGAAGGCTCGCCTGCGGCTGTCGAACACCGCGTCGAGGTCGTCGACGGTCAGAATGCGTATTTCCACAGTCGCCCAACATAGGCACGAACCGCGGACGGGGCGAACCCTTTTCGGACGGCCCCTGCCACCGCCGTACGCCCGGCCGGAGCCGCCGTACGCCCGGTCGACGTCACCGTGCGCCCGGCCACAGGTGCCGTACGCCCGACCGGAGCCGATCGACGCCCCGTCACAGGTGCTGGGCGGCGGGTTCGGCGTCCCGCTCGCGCCCGGCACGGACGCGCAGGCGGTCCAGGCGGTTCATCACCGGCGAGGCCGAGATGCCGTGCACCACCAGGGAGGCCAGGACGGTGAAGGCGACCACCGCCCAGAGTTCCTCGGCGGGCACCCCGAAGTCGGCCTGGCCGAGGGCGTAGGCCAGGTAGAACAGCGAGCCGATGCCGCGGATGCCGAAGAACGCCGTCGCGACGCGCTCACGGGGTCCGGCGCGACCGCCCAGCGTGGCGAGCCATCCGGTCAGCGGGCGGATGACGAGGAGCAGCAGGAGGCCGACCGCCGCGCCCCGCCAGGTGAGGGCGGACAGACCGCCCACCGCGACGAAGCCCCCGAGCAGGACGATCAGCCAAGCGGTGAACAGCCGCTCGATCTGCTCGATGAAGCCGTGGAGCACGCCGTTGTAGCCGTGGCCGCGCTCGGCGGCCCGGATGGTGCACGCGGTCACGAACACCGCGATGAAGCCGTAGCCGTGCGCCAGCTCGGTGAGACCGTAGGCCAGGAAGGTCGCGGCCAGCGCCACGAAGCCGTCGCGATGCTCGGCCAGCCGCAGGTTGGAGACCTGGGCCCGGAAGAACATCCGGCCGAGCAGCCCGCCGACCAGCAGCCCGCAGACCACGCCCGCCGCGCACCGGTAGAGCAGGTCGACCAGCGCCCACTCGCCGATCCACCCGGCGCCCCCGCTGAGGGCCAGCGTGATCGCCGCGTACACCAGCGGGAAGGCCAGGCCGTCGTTGAGACCGGCCTCGGAGGTGAGGGTGAAACGGACCTCGTCGTCGTCCTCCTCCGAGTCGACGGGCTCGCCCACCTGCACGTCGGAGGCGAGCACCGGGTCGGTGGGGGCGAGCACCGCGCCCAGGAGCAGCGCGGCCGCCAGGGGCCAGCCGAGCAGCCCGTACGAGACGGCGGCCACGCCCCCGACGGTCAGCGGGAGCGTCCAGCCCAGCAGCCGCCAGGTGGAGGACCAGTTGCGCCGCCCGAAGGGCCGGTTGATGGCGAGCCCGGCGCCCATGAGCGAGATCAGCACACAGATCTCGGTGGCATGCTCGACCAGGGCCCGGTGGGCGACCGGGTCGGGGCGGGGCAGGTCGAGGGGGAAGGCGTAGAGCAGCAGCCCGCCGAGCAGGCACGCCAGCGGCAGCGAGAAGGGCCGCCGGTTGAGCAGCCGGGGCAGCACGGCGGCGAACAGGGCGGCGCACCCCGCCACCACGAAGATCAGATCAGGGTTACCCATCGTCCGCGTGATATGCCCCCGACCTGGCGGACAAACCTCACGGACAGCACCAAATCATAAGGAAACACCAGGTTTTCCCCTCAGGTGCCGGATGCCCGTGAAACCACACGCCCGTCAGGTGGAACGGCCCGCGGACGCCGGGCGCACCCGCCGCCCGCGCGGCAGGCCGGGCGCCCGATCCTCCTCGGGACGTCGCGCGCCCGCGCGCCCGCCCCGTCTCGGGCGTCCCCCGCGGAGGTACCGGGCGACCGGCTCCCGACGGGCATCGGCCCGGAAAACGCGCGGTGCCCGCCCCGAGGGGCGGGCACCACCGGGGCGGTCACGCGTCGAGCTTCTCCATGACCTCGTCGGAGACGTCGAAGTTGGCCCAGACGTTCTGCACGTCGTCGCTGTCTTCCAGGGCGTCGATCAGCCGGAAGACCTTGCGGGCGCCCTCCTCGTCGAGAGGGACGTTCAGCGTCGGCATGAAGCTGGACTCGGCCGAGTCGTAGTCGATCCCGGCGTCCTGCAGGGCCTTGCGGACCGGGATGAGGTCGGAGGCCTCGGAGACGACCTCGAACTGGTCGCCCAGGTCGTTGACCTCCTCCGCGCCCGCGTCGAGGACCGCGGTCAGCACGTCGTCCTCGGACAGGTCGCCCTTGGGGACGATCACGACGCCCTTGCGGTTGAACATGTAGGAGACCGAGCCCGGGTCGGCCAGCGAGCCGCCGTTGCGGGTCAGCGCGACGCGGACCTCGGAGGCCGCGCGGTTGCGGTTGTCGGTGAGGCACTCGATCAGCACCGCCACACCGCCGGGGGCGTAACCCTCGTACATGATGGTCTGCCAGTCGGCACCGCCGGCCTCCAGGCCGCCGCCGCGCTTGCGGGCGCGCTCGATGTTGTCGAGCGGGACGGAGTTCTTACGCGCCTTGATGATGGCGTCGTACAGCGTCGGGTTTCCGTCCGGATCGGGGCCGCCCGTCCGGGCCGCGACCTCGATGTTCTTGATGAGCTTGGCGAACAGCTTGCCGCGCTTGGAGTCGAGCGCGGCCTTCTTGTGCTTCGTCGTCGCCCATTTGGAGTGGCCGGACATCGCCTAGAACTCCCTCACCATCTCAGCGAAATATGAATGCACACCGACATCCCCGGTAAGTTCCGGGTGGAAGGACGTGGCGAGCAGCGGTCCTTGGCGGACCGCGACGATCCTATCCCCAGGTTCAGCCCGTGCCAGCACTTCGACCTCGGAACCCACCGATTCCACCCACGGGGCACGAATGAAGACGGCACGCATCTCCCCGCGGCCCGCGAAGTCGATGTCGGCCTCGAAGGAGTCGACCTGGCGGCCGAAGGCGTTGCGGCGGACGACCATGTCGATGCCGCCGATCGTCTGCTGGCCCTCGATGCCGCCCTCGATGCGGTCGGCCAGCATGATCATCCCCGCGCAGGAACCGTAGGCGGGCATGCCGCTCTTGATCCGCATCCGGAGCGGCTCCAGCAGCTCGAACGTCTCGGCGAGCTTCCACATCGTGGTGGACTCGCCCCCCGGGATGACCAGTGCGTCGACGGCTTCCAGCTCGGCGGGGCGTCGTACGGGCACCGCGGTGGCGCCCACCGCCTCCAGGGAGCGCACGTGCTCTCGCACGTCTCCTTGCAACGCGAAGACGCCGATCGTGGGGGCGACGGTCACCGGTGGTCCTCTCGACGAACGCGGAATTCCCCCTCAGCGTATGGCCACTCCACGGATCGCCCCAAACCGGATCACACCCCGACCGGGACGCCCCGGACGGCGCGGTCGCCGCCGGCCCGCTCCAGGCGGCCCAGGTGGTGGCGCCGGAGGTGCAGGACCGCCATCCCCGCCAGGCAGCAGAACGCGCCGAGGCAGTACGGCACGGCGGGGCCCACGTCCTCGCCCAGCTTGGTGGCGACGTACGGCGCGAGCGCCCCGCCCATCCAACGCACGAAGTTGTAGCCCGCCGAGGCGACGGGCCGGGGCGCGTCGGAGACCTCCATGGCGGCCTCGGTGAAAACGGTGTTGTTCAGGCCGATCGGGACGCCCGCCAGGACGACGGCGACGACGATCCCGGGCCGGAGCCCGGCGAGACCGGACAGCGCGATCGCGACCTGCAGGACGGCCAGCAGCCCCAGGGAGAGGTGGAGCACCCTGGCCGGGCCGATCCTCCGGCGCAGGGCCGGAGCGCCGAAGACCGACGCCAGGGCCACGAGGGCACCCCAGCCGAAGAAGACAGCGCCGATGCCGTACGGCGTCATGTCGAGGATGAACGGGGTGAAGGCGAGGATGGTGAAGAAGGCGAAGTTGTAGAAGAACGCGGTGAAGGCGGTGGTGGACAGACCGCCGTGGGCGAGGGCGCGGATCGGATCGCCGAGGCGGGTGGGGACGGCGGGCCGAGGGGTGGGCCTCAGCATGGTGGCGATGAGGACGAATCCGGCGGCCATCAGGGCGGCGGTGCCGAAGAAGGGGGCGCGCCAGTTCCAGTCGCCGAGGGCTGCGCCGACCAGCGGGCCCAGGGAGATGCCCAGGCCGAGCGCGGCCTCGTACAGGATGATGGCGGACTCGGCACCGCCGCTGGCCGCGCCGACGATGACCGCCAGAGCTGTGGCGACGAACAGGGCGTTGCCCAGACCCCAGCCGGCGCGGAAGCCGACGAGCTCCCCCACGCCGCCGGAGGTGCCGGCCAGTGCGGCGAAGACCACGACCAGGGCCAGGCCGAGCAGCAGGGTGCGCTTGCCGCCGATCCGGCTGGAGACCCACCCGGTGACGAGCATGGCCACCGCGGTGACCAGGAAGTAGCTGGTGAACAGCAGCGATACCTGGCTGGGGCCGGCGTCCAGGCCCCGAGCGATGGAGGGCAGGATCGGATCGACCAGGCCGATGCCCATGAAGGCGACGACCGCGGCGAACGCGGTGGCCCAGACGGACATCGGCTGACGGAGGATTCCCTCCGGGCTCCGTGCGGACATGGAAGTGACTCCTTCGGTGCGGGAAGGCCGGGCACGGGGTCGGGCACGGGTCAGGTGCGGCCCAGCTTGGCCAGCGCGGGCAGGGCGACGGCGATGGCCTCCCGCTCCTGGGGGGTGAGTGCGGCGAGCTGGGCGGTGAGGTAGGAGACGCGGGCACGCCGCACGGCGGCCAGGCGGGCGCGGCCCTCCCCGGTGAGCTCCACCGTGCGGACACGGGCGTCGGCCGGGTCGGCTGCGCGCGCCACCAGGCCCGGCTCCTCCAGGCGGTTGATCTGCACGGTCATGGTGGGCAGCTGGACGCCGTGCTCCTCGGCCAGCTCGGTCATCCGGCGCGGGCCACCCTCCAGCGAGCCCAGCACGGCGTACTGCTGGCTGGTGACCGGCTGCCCGGCCGCCACGCGGCGCAGCAGCAGCACGAGGTGGCGCAGTTCTCGGGAAAGGCTCTCGGCCAGGTCGTCCGTCGTCATGGTTAGCTAGTCTAACTTAGCCTGACTAACTATTATTCCGGCGCACGGGCGGCGTCCCGGGACGCCGCCCCGGCGGGAGCGCCGCCCGCCCGGCGACCGGACGACCGCGGCACGGCCGGACGACCGCGGCACGGCCGGACGGTGCGGAAGCCCGGCCGGCCGCGGTGGGGTCAGGGACGCTTGGTCTCCAGGTCCACGGTCTCCCGGATCGCGTCGATCTCCGGCATCCGGGCGGCCGAGGGCTCGACCGGGCGCAGGTACGTCTGCTGCACGCCGGGGACCCGGTCCTCGATCACGAAGGTCGCCCTGGTGTGCGCCGCCGCGCCCGCCTGGGTGACCTGCGGCAGCACCTTGAAATCGGCGGTGAGCAGCTCGCGCTCGATCCGCGTGATCACGTAGCCGCGCTGGTTGTTGTAGAACTTCAGGTGCGGGTTGATGGTCAGGAACGGGTGGGTCGCCGGGTCGGAGTCGCGTCCGTCGCCGCCCGTGGTGATGGACGAGGTGACCAGCTCGGCGCCGACGGTGCGCGTGGTGGGGTCGTCGTAGTCGAGTTTGAGGTCGCTCGCCCAGTGGGCGTGCACGTCGCCGGTGAGCACCACGGGGTTGCGCACCCCGGCGTCCAGCCAGCCCTGGGTGATGCGCTGCCGCGAGGCGACATAGCCGTCCCAGGCGTCCTGGCTGGTGATCTTGGCCGGCCCGGCGTTGTTGTCACGCTGGGCGAAGAAGACCTGCTGGCCGATGACGTCCCAGCGGGCCCGCGACTCGCGGAAGCCGTCCAGCAGCCAGCGCTCCTGGGCCTCGCCGGTGATGGAGCGGGCCGGGTCGACGGCGGCCGGGCAGTCGCGGTAGCCGTCGCCGCAGCCCTGGTCGCTGCGGTACTGACGGGTGTCGAGCATGTGGAAGGTGGCCAGCCTCCCCCACCGGACGCGCCGGTACAGCTGCATGTCGATGCCCCGCGGGATGGAGGCGCGGCGCAGCGGCATGTTCTCGTAGTACGCGCGGAAGGCGGCCTCGCGCCGGGCGAGGAAGTTCGGCTGGGGCACCTCCGGCTTCTCCGGCACCTCGTCGGCCCAGTTGTTGTCGAGCTCGTGGTCGTCCCACACCACCAGCCAGGGGGCGGCGGCGTGCGCGGCCTGCAGGTCGGGGTCGGTCTTGTACTGGGCGTGCCTCTGACGGTAGCCGGCCAGCGTCTCGGTCTCGGGGCCCTCGTGGTGGCGGATGTTGCCGCCGGGGATGGTGTAGGTGTCGCGCCGGTACTCGTACTGGTAGTCGCCCAGATGCAGCACCAGGTCGGGGTGCTCCTCGGCCAGGCGCCGGTAGGCGGTGAAGTAGCCGTGCTCGTACTGGGCGCAGGAGACGAAGGCCATTGCCAGCGGGGAGCCGTACGACAGCGCGTGCGGGGCGGTCCTGGCCCGGCCCATCGGCGAGACGTAGGGGCCGACCTTGAAGCGATACCAGAACTCCCGGTCCGCGGGAAGCCCGCCCAGCTCGACGTGGACGCTGTGACTCCACTCCGGGGTGGCCGCGACCACGCCCCGGCGCAGCACGCGGCTGCCGGACCCGTCGCCGTAGACCTGCCACTGGACGAGGAAGGGCCGCGCGGGCATGCCGCCCAGGCCGTCCTCGGCGAGAGGCCGGGGCGCCAGCCGGGTCCAGATCACGAAACCGTCGGCGGACGGGTCCCCGGAGGCGACGCCGAGCGTGAAGGGATCGGAGCGCAGGCCCCGGGAGGCCAGCGAGGCGGAGGTCTCCTGGGCGGGGTCCGCCGGGTCGGCGTGGGCCGCGGCGGGAATGCCCGCGACCGCGCCGGCGGCGATGCCGGTGACGAGGAAGGAGCGCCGGGAGAAATGCGACAAGGGGGGCCTCCGAGGCTGATGGGGCGAGAACGCCCGTCAGCCTCGCTGAGGAGCATGACGTCGAAGTGAATTTCTCCGGACATGCAAAAGGCGGCCTCCTTCACGGAGGCCGCCTTCGATGAAGTTTTCCATCCCCGCGCCGGGCCGGACGGCGGTGACCCCCCGGCCGGACGGGGACGGGGACCGCTACCAGCCGCGCTCGGCCAGACGGTGCGGGACCGGGATGTCGTCGACGTTGATGCCGACCATGGCCTCACCCAGGCCGCGGGAGACCTTGGCGATGACGTCGGGGTCGTCGTAGAAGGTGGTGGCCTTGACGATCGCGGCGGCGCGCTGGGCCGGGTTGCCCGACTTGAAGATGCCCGAGCCGACGAAGACGCCCTCGGCGCCGAGCTGCATCATCATGGCGGCGTCGGCCGGGGTGGCGATGCCGCCGGCGGTGAACAGCACGACGGGCAGCTTGCCGGTCTTGGCGACCTCGGCGACCAGCTCGTACGGCGCCTGGAGCTCCTTGGCGGCGACGTACAGCTCGTCCTCGGGGAGCGAGGTCAGGCGCTTGATCTCACCACGGATCTTGCGCATGTGCGTGGTGGCGTTGGAGACGTCACCGGTGCCGGCCTCCCCCTTGGAGCGGATCATCGCCGCACCCTCGGTGATGCGGCGCAGGGCCTCGCCCAGGTTGGTCGCGCCGCAGACGAAGGGCACGGTGAACCGCCACTTGTCGATGTGGTTGGCGTAGTCGGCCGGGGTGAGCACCTCGGACTCGTCGATGTAGTCGACGCCCAGCGACTGCAGGACCTGGGCCTCGACGAAGTGGCCGATGCGGGCCTTGGCCATCACCGGGATGGACACGGCGTTGATGATGCCGTCGATCATGTCGGGGTCGCTCATCCGGGAGACCCCGCCCTGGGCGCGGATGTCGGCGGGGACGCGCTCCAGGGCCATGACGGCGACGGCACCGGCGTCCTCGGCGATCTTCGCCTGCTCGGGGGTGACGACGTCCATGATGACGCCGCCCTTGAGCATCTCTGCCATGCCGCGCTTCACCCGGGCGGTTCCGGTGACGGCGGTCTCGGTGACTTCGGGCGTGCTGCTGGACACGGGTCTCTACCTCACGACGGCTGGTTGCGGATCACGGGCCGCCGCAGAGGGGCGGCCGCCACGCCTCCATGGTAGGTGCTGAGCAGGCTGTGCCCTTACACACCACCTTGTCGTGCTTATGCGATCTTCTTGGACATGATGTACGGCTCGCGCGTCAGGGGATGACCGGTTTACGGGAGGCCAGGACGACCCAGACCTGCCCGGGGGCGAAGTTCATCGGCTTCCCGTCCGGTGTGGTGAAGACGGTGCCGTCCTCTTCCTTCTCACGCGACCACCTGGCCTTGAAGGCCTGCCCGTCGCGGAGCACGATCGCGTTGCCCTCGCCGGTGGTGTGCACCAGCGGGGTGTAGCTCTGGTTCTTGTCGTGGAACTCCGAACGCTCGGTCTTGGTGTACTGCACCACGATGGTGGGGGCGCCGAGCTGGCCGCCCTCGGCGGCCATGTCCTTCTTGCCGTCCTGCCAGATGAGCCACTTGCCGGCCGCCTCCGACCAGGCGAAGGTGAAGCGGGCCGCGGGATACTTGACGGTGTACGCCTTCCTCGGCACGCCTCCCTCGGGGGCGTCACCGAAGGTCAGGCCGATGTCCTTGGCCTTGCTCGCCCCCGGCGCCTTGGCCAGCAGCTGCCGGGTGTTGGCGAAGAGGTTGTAGGGGGCGAAGCGCCCCGGCTGCCGGAAGTACGCGCCCGGTGCCCGGCTGTCGGAGACGTCGAACAGCGACGCCTGCGCGATGATGGGGAGCATCTTGGTCTGCGCGCCCGAGTAGGCGAAGGCGGGCTTGCCGAACTGCGGCACGATGTGCAGGTCCGAGATGCGGGCGCTGCGGACCGGGCCGACCTTGGCCGGGATCTTCGAGGAGAAGATCGCCATCAACCGGGTCAGGCCGGCCTCGACCTGCTCGACGTAGACGATGTCGGCACTCTTGAGGCCGAGCTGCGGCTTGCCCGCCGAGGTGTTCTCGATCTTCACCGCCAGCACCGGCCGGCGGGCCGCGCCGGGGAGCCCGGTGAACGGGTGCGTGGGCTCGGGCGTCGGGGTCGGGGCCGCGCTCGGCTCTCCGGCCGCGACCGGCGCGTTGCCCGCCGGGGCCGGGTCGTCGGAGGAACAGGCCGCGGCCGGGGCGAGAACGGCGATTCCCGCCAGCGTGACGGCGATCATCCGGGGCACCCGCACGGCTCATCTCCTCAAGTCGGCCACGAATCGCCAAGAGCTTACAGGTGTCCGACTTGTCAGATACCCCGGTCTATGTACGACTCATTCGGCGGCCAGTGCCTTCGGGGGCGCGTCGTCGATCTCGAAGAAGTCGGGATAGTCGGTGTGCCCTGCCAGCCGCAACGTGCGCGCGAGCCAGCGGCGCTGCGCCGTCCGGGTGACCTCCACCGCGTTGTTGTAGAAGCGGCGCGCGTAGACGACCTTGGCCACCGCGCCGTCGAGCTCCTCCAGCAGGTCCGGGCCCGCCGGGGTCTCGGCCAGCCGGTCGCGGAGGCGGTCTTGGTCGATCACCGCCCGCAGGGTGCGCGACAGGTCGCTCTCGGCGTGCTCGCGCTCCTCGGGCCCGGCCGTGCGCGCCTCGTGGGCCGCGGCGGCCAGCACCAGGCTCGTCGCCGGGTCCAGCAGCCGGGAACCGGCCAGTTCCAGGCAGACGGCGGCCCGGCGCACCAGGGCGGCGTCCAGCGACTCGCGGGCCAGCTCCAGCCGGATGTGCAGCCGGTCCAGCCGACCGGCCCGCCAGGAGATGTAGACGGCGGCGAGCACGACGACGGCGCCCGCCACGAGGACCAGCGTGGTCGTCACCGGACGTCGTCCTCCTCGACCCCCGCCGTGCTGGCCACCGTCTCGTAGACGCGCAGCACGTCGCGGGCGACCGTGGACCAGTCGTACTTGCGCACGGCGTTGCGGGCCCCGTCCGACAGCTTGGCCCGGCGCAGGGGGTCGTCGAGCAGCGCGGCGGCCTCGCGGGCGAGGGAGGCGGGGTCACCGGTCGTGAACAGCGCCCCGGCCTGCCCGTCGTCCAGCACCTTGCGGAAGGCCGGGATGTCGCTGGCCAGGATCGCCGCGCCGGCCGACATCGCCTCGGTCAGCACGATGCCGAAGCTCTCCCCGCCCAGGTTGGGCGCGCAGAACACGTCGACCGTGTGGTACGCGCGCACCTTGTCCTCCTCGCTGACCAGGCCGAGCAGGCCGATCCGGTCGTGGAGGGCGGGCGGCACCCGCCCCAGCACCTCGCCGGCGTCGCCGGGCCCGGCCAGCAGCAGGCGCAGCGACGGCCGCTCCGGGGCCAGCAGGGTGAAGGCCTCCAGCAGCACCGGCAGGCCCTTGCGCGGTTCGTCCATCCGGCCGAGGAAGCCGATCACCTCGCCCTCGTCCCAGCCGGACAGCGGCTCGCCCTCGGCGTAGCGGGCGACCGTCACCCCGTTGGGGATGAGCACGGCGTCGCCACCCAGGAACTCGACCAGGGTCTTCCTCGCGGCGTCGGACACCGCGATCCGGCCCGTGACCTTCTCCAGCGCGCTCATGATCACCGCCGCGGTGGCCGAGAAGGAGCGGGAGCCCGCGTAGGAGGCGTGGAAGGTGGCCACGATCGGCCCCTTGGCCACCCAGCACGCGAGCAGGCCCAGCGACGGGATGGCCGGCTCGTGCACGTGCAACACGTCGAAGCGGCCCTCGCGCACCCAGCGGCGCACCCGGTTCGCCGACAGGAAGCCGAACGAGAGCCTCGCCACCGACCCGTTGAAGGGGACGGGCACCGCGCGGCCCGCCGAGACCACGTACGAGGGCAGCGGGGCGTTCTCCCCGGCCGGGGCGATCACCGAGACATGGTGGCCGTCCTCGATGAGCGCCTCGGCGAGGTCGCGGATGTGGACCTGGACGCCGCCCGGCACGTCCCACATGTAGGGACAGACGATGCCGATCCTCACCGCTCCCCCACCGCCCTCCGCGGGCGTCCCGCCCCCGGCACCCGCGTCGCCGCCCGCCGGCCCCGCGGCGGGCGCGCCCGGCGCCTCACGGCCGCGGCTCCAGGTCCGCGAGCCACAGGCGCTGGAGCATGTGCCAGTCTTCGGGGTGCTCGGCGATGCCCTTCTCGAAGACGGTGGCCAGGCTCTGGGCGACGACGGCCACCTTCTCCCTCCGGTCGCCCTCGGCCGGGACCGGGATCTCCTCGTGGAAGTCCAGCCCCCAGTCGCGCCCGGCGAAATAGGGGATCGCCGGGATGAGCGGGGCCCCGGTGTGCACGGCCAGCAGGGCGGGGCCGGCGGGCATGCGCGTGGCCGCGCCGAAGAACTGCACCTCGACGCCCCTGGCGGTCAGGTCGCGCTCGGCGGGCAGCGCCACCGCCTGGCCCGCGCGCACGCGCTGCGCGAGCGTGCCGAAGGTGTGGCCGTCGCCGCCGGTGAGCGGCAGCACCTCCATGCCCAGTCCCTCGCGGAAGGCCGTGTAGCGGCGGAACAGCGACTCGGGCCGGAGCCGCTCGGCGACCGTGGTGAACCGGTGGCCGGTCGCGATGAACCAGGCGCCCGCCTGGTCCCAGTTGCCCATGTGCGGCAGGGCGAGGACCACGCCGCGCCCCCGGGCGAGGTGTTCGTAGACCGGCTCGCTCCCGGTGACGTGCATGCGGGCGAGGAGCTCGCCGGCGGGGATGTGCGGGAGCCGGAACACCTCGTGGAAGTAGCGGAAGTAGGAACGCATGCCCGCGCGGCTGAGCTCGCGGACCGCCGGATCGGCGTGGGAGGTGCCCTTGACCCGGGCGAGGTTGGCCTCCAACCGGAGCACCGACTTACCGCGGCGTTTCCAGAGCCGGTCGGCCGCCGTCTGGAAGGCCCACGCGGTGAGGCGTTCGGGCAGGAGGGGCACGATCGCCCAGCCGGCGCCGAAGGCGGCGGCGACCAGGTGATCCTGGGGGGACGGCTTGTCGGTCATCGCTCTCCCGATGAGCGGAGGGGCCGGGACGGGGCGGAGACGGCCTGCCGGCGCACGTGCAGCAGGCGCTGGACGACCGTGATCGCGCTGGCGGCGGCGAGCAGCCAGAGCCCCACGGCCAGGACGTACGGGATGCCGAGACCGCCGAGACCGGCGGCCACCAGGCCCACGACCAGGCGCTCGGGGCGCTCGGCGAGGCCCACGTCGCACGTCATGCCCAGCCCCTCGGCCCTGGCCTTGATGTAGGAGACCAGTGCCCCGGCGACGAGGCAGAACAGCGCGACCCCGGCCAGCACCGGCTGGCCGCTGACGACGAGCCAGATCGCCAGCCCGGAGAAGATGCCGGCGTCGCCCAGCCGGTCGAGGGTGGAGTCGAGGAAGGCGCCCCAGGTGCTCCCCGTCCCCGACATCCTGGCCATGACCCCGTCGAGGAGGTCGGCCAGCACGAAGAAGGTGATCACCATCGTGCCCGCGAACAGCTGGCCTCGCGGGTAGAAGAACAGGGCCGCGGCGACGGTCCCCAGCGTGCCGGCCGCGGTGACCACGTCGGGGCTGATCCCGCGGCGGGCGAGTGCCCTGCCCAGCGGGGTCAAGACTCGGGTGACGGCGGGGCGCAGAAGTTTCAGCATCGCGGTCTGATCGTAGGCCACTTGGCCTGCGAGCGCGCGCCCCGCAGCCGAGTGGCGAGCCTCGCGCGCACGGCGTTCGGGGCACGGGCGGGCCTCGGGAGACGGCTCGGGTAAATAGCGAGAAGACCTCCTTCTCGCAAGAGGATTGCTATACCCCTCTTGTGATATTCGCCACATGGGTATTTGGTGAACACACCGCGTCCGTGCGGTGTACGGACGCGACAGCGGAGATCCGGGGGTGTGGCCCCACCTGGCCGCGCTCCTTCGGCAACGACGCGGGAGGCGATGTGGCGGAGAGAGCAACCGGAGGGACAGCGGGAGCCGCCGGGAGGGCACCCGAGGCCGACCGGCCGGACATGATTCGCAATGTGGTGCTGGTCGGCCATTCCGGCGCGGGGAAGACGACGCTGGTCGAGGCGCTGCTGGTCGCGACGCGGACCGTCCAGCGGCCCGGACGGGTCGAGGACGGCACGACCGTCAGCGACTTCGACGAGGTCGAGGTGCGCCAGCAACGCTCGGTGAACCTCACCGTGGCCCCGGTGGTCCACAACAACATCAAGATCAACCTGCTGGACACGCCCGGCTACGCCGACTTCGTCGGCGACCTGCGGGCCGGGCTGCGCGCGGCCGACGCCGCGCTGTTCGTCGTCTCGGCCGTCGAGGGCATCGACGGCCTCACCCAGCTGCTCTGGGAGGAGTGCGCGTCCGTCGGCATGCCCCGGGCGGTCGTGATCACCAAGATCGACCACCACCGGGCCGACTTCGAGGAGACCCTCGCCGCCTGCCAGGACGCCTTCGGCGACGGCGTCGCGCCCCTCTACCTGCCGGTGGTGACCAACGGCCGGGTGAACGGCCTGATCGGGCTGCTGAGCCAGAAGTTCTACAACTACGCGACGGGCAGCCGGAGCGAGCACGCCCCCGGCCCCGAGTACGAGGAGCAGATCGCGGCCTACCGGGGCGAGCTGATCGAGGGGATCATCCAGGAGAGCGAGGACGAGTCCCTGATGGACCGTTACCTCTCCGGAGAGGAGATCGACACCAAGGTTCTCATCGACGACCTGGAGAAGGCGGTCGCGCGCGGCGGCTTCTACCCCGTGCTCGCCGCCGGGACCGGCGTGGGCGCCGTGGAGGTCCTCGAACTCATCACGCAGGGCTTCCCCTCGCCGCTCGAACACCCGATGCCGGAGATCACCTCGATCGACGGCAGGCCGGTCTCCGACATCGCCTGCGACCCCGAGGGGCCGCTGGTGGCCGAGGTCGTCAAGACCACCAGCGATCCCTACGTGGGCCGGATCAGCCTGGTCCGGGTCTTCTCCGGCACACTGCGGCCCGACATGACCGTGCACGTCTCCGGGCACGGCCTGGCCGACCGCGGGCACGAGGACCACGACGTGGACGAGCGCATCGGCGCCGTCTCCTCGCCGCTGGGCAAGCAGCAGCGGACGGCCGCCAAGTGCGTGGCCGGGGACATCGCCGCGGTGGCCAAGCTGTCGCGGGCGGAGACCGGCGACACGCTGTCGGACAAGGACAACCCGCTGCTGATGACCGCCTGGACCATGCCCGACCCGCTGCTGCCGGTGGCGATCCAGGCCAGGTCCAAGGCGGACGACGACAAGCTCGGCCAGGCCCTCGCCCGGCTGGTCGCCGAGGACCCGACGCTGCGCCTGGAGAACAACCCCGAGACGCACCAGCTCGTGCTGTGGTGCATGGGGGAGGCACACGCCGACGTCCTGCTCGACCGGTTGAGCAAGCGGCACGGCGTGGAGGTGGAGAAGGTCGAGCTCCGGGTGCCGCTCAGGGAGACCTTCGGCGGGAAGTGCCAGGCCATGGGGCGCAACGTCAAGCAGACCGGCGGGCACGGGCAGTTCGCGATCTGCCACCTGGAGGTCGAGCCCCTGCCCTCGGGCGGCGGTTTCGAGTTCGTCGACAAGATCGTTGGCGGGGTGGTGCCGCGCCAGTTCATCCCCTCGGTGGAGAAGGGCGTGCGCACGCAGATGCAGCGCGGAGTGGTCGCCGGGTATCCCATGGTGGACGTGCGGGTGACGCTGTACGACGGCAAGGCCCACTCGGTCGACTCCTCCGACATGGCCTTCCAGATCGCCGGGGCGCTCGCGCTGAAGGAGGCGGCGGCCAAGGTGCCCACGCTGCTGCTCGAACCGGTCGACGAGGTGTCCGTGCTGGTCGCCGACGACTACGTCGGCTCGGTGATGTCCGACCTGTCGTCCCGCAGGGGCCGGGTGCTGGGCACCGAGACGGTGGGCAACGGGCGCACGCTGGTCAAGGCCGAGGTGCCCGAGCTGGAGATCACCCGCTACTCCATCGATTTGAGATCGATGTCACACGGCACGGGGACCTTCCAGCGGACCTTCCTGCGCTACGAGCCGCTCCCGTCCCATCTGGTGGACAAAGTGACCGGCTGACACGGGCCTGAGGGCGCGCGCCGGACGGCGACCGGCCACCCGGAGGAAACACACCGTCCGGCGCACGCTTCCCACAGATACCATCGCATAACGATGGCATCACAAAAGGATTTCGTTTTTCGGGCTTGAGCACGGTGGCTCCGGTGTCAGACTGGGGAACCATGCGAAACGCACGCCCTCTGCTTGCCGCCGCCGCCCTCGCCGTCCTGACCACCGGCGCCGCCTACACCTTCGGCCCCGACGCCAAGCCGGCGCGGCCCAAGGCGACCGACCGCGTGGCCTCCCCGGCCGACACCGCCGCGGCGGCCGACCCCGCCTCGGCGCAGTGCACGACCAGCGCGAAGTTCCCCAAGCGGCAGCTGCGGGGCGTCTGGATCGCCACCGTCAAGAACATCGACTGGCCCTCGCGCACCGGCCTGACGCCCGCCCGGCAGCAGGCCGAGTACGTCAAGATCCTCGACAACGCGGTCAAGCTCCGGCTCAACGCGGTGTTCGTCCAGGTCCGCCCGGCCTCCGACGCCCTCTACAAGTCGGATCTGGAGCCCTGGTCGCAGTACCTGACCGGCAAGGCGGGCAAGGACCCCGGCTGGGACCCGCTGCCCTTCCTCATCGCCGAGGCCCACCGGCGCGGCCTGGAGTTCCACGCCTGGTTCAACCCCTACCGCGCCTCCTACGACGCCGACCTGAGCGGGCTCCCGGCGAACCACCCGGCACGGGTGCACCCCGAGTGGATCGTCAAGTACGAGGACCGCGCCTACTACAACCCGGGCCTGCCCGCCGTCCGCGACCACGTCACCAAGGTCGTCAAGGACGTGGTGACCCGCTACGACGTGGACGGGGTCCACTTCGACGACTACTTCTACCCGTACCCGGGCAACGGCGCGACGTTCGCCGACGCCGCGACCCACGCGAAGTACGGCAAGGGCGCCACACTGGCCGACTGGCGCCGCGCCAACGTCAACAAGCTGATCGCCCAGGTCGACAAGGCCGTGCACGAGGCCAAGAGCCACGTGAAGTTCGGCGTCAGCCCCTTCGGCATCTGGCGCAACAAGAGCGACGACCCCGCCGGGTCGGCCACCGGCGGCATGTCCGCCTACGACGCCATCTACGCCGACGCCCGTCACTGGATCCGCAAGGGCACCGTCGACTACGTCATGCCGCAGCTCTACTGGCCGCGCGGGTTCAAGGTCGCCGACTACGACGTGCTGATGCCGTGGTGGGCCGACCTGGTCAAGGGCAGCGACGTGCACCTGTACATCGGTCAGGGCCTCTACCGGGTCGGCGCCACCGACACCCCGGCCTGGACCAAGCCCGGTGAGCTGCCCTCGCACCTGACCGTGAACCGCAAGCACGAGCAGGTCGACGGCGACGTCTACTTCAGCGCCAAGCAGCTCGGCACCGACCCGCTGGGCGCGATGGGCCGCATCGCCAAGAGCCACTACTCGCGACCGGCGCTGCTGCCCCTGATGAAGGAGCGCGGCGGCCGGGCCCCGGCCAAGCCCGCCGACGTGCGGCTGCAGGGCACCTCGCTGAGCTGGAAGTCCTCCGAGGGCGCCCGCTCCTACGCGGTCTACCGGATCGCCTCCGGCAAGCCCGGCGCCTGCGCCACCGCCGACGCGCGCAACCTCGTCGCGGTCGTGCCGGCGGCGGGCGGCGAGCGCCAGACCTTCGCCGTGCCGGGCGACGGCACCTACCTGGTCACCGCCCTGGACCGCCTGCAGAACGAGAGCGACATCGCCTCCGTCACCCCGGCCTGACCACCGCGGCCCGGCCTGACCACCGCGGCCCGGCCTGACCACCGCGGCCGGATCTGCCGGGCCGGAACCACACGCGGACCGGGCGGTGTCCGGCCCGCCGGCCGGGCGGCCGGGCGGGAACGGCGGGACGCCGCCGGCCGCGGATGCCGTCGTAGGCCGCCCTCGAGCCCGGGAACCGGCGTGACCTGAGCGGATCCCCGGATGCGCTGGACCCGTGGCACGATCTTCCCCTACGGTGCCAGCACTTGACCGAAGCGGAAGGGGAGGTCGCTCGTGAAGCGGACGCTCATCGCGTTTGCTCTGGTCCTGGTCGCGCTGTGGCCCGGTGCCGCGCAGGCCGCCACGCAGGCGGACGGCCGCGTCGTGCTCATCGGCGTCCCGGGCCTGCGGTGGAGCGACCTCAGCCCCACCGGCACCCCGAACCTGTGGCAGCTGGCCGGCGGCAGCGCCGTGGGCTCGCTGTCGGTGCGGGCGGTGGGCCGGGTGACCTGCCCCTACGACGGATGGCTGACGGTCTCGGCCGGGGTCAGGTCCGCGGTCGGCTACGGCTGCGGCCTCCCGCCGCTGCCCGAGCCGGACGGGAACGGCGCGACCATCCCCGGCTACGACTACCTGCACCGGGTCGCCGGGCAGAAGGGCGCCGGCACGCTCGGCGAGGCCGTGCACGCCGCCGGGGAGTGCACTCTGGCGATCGGCCCGGGTGCGGCGCTGGCCCTGGCCGACCGGTCGGGCAAGGTCGACGTCTACGCCCCCTCCCCCGCGCAGATCCGCGCCGACGTGCTCGGCAGGTGCCGGGTGATCGCCGTGGACGTCGACGACCTGATCAGGCCCTACGTGACCGACGGGCGGCTGCCCGCGGCCGAGGAGCCGCTCACCCCGCAGGAGCGGGCCGCGGCGCTGCGCATGGCCGACGCCAAGGCGGGGGCGGTGCTGAGCGTGCTGCCCGCGGACGCCAGCGTGCTGCTGGCGGGCCTGTCCGACCACGACGGCACCCCGCACCTGCGCGCGGCCATGATGCGCCACGGGGACGTCTCCGGCCGCTTCCTGGGGGCGGCCTCCACCCACCGCGAGGACGTCACGATCCTGCCGGACATCACCGCCACGATGCTCTCGCTGACGGGTGTCCCGGTGCCGCCGGACGTGGTCGGGACGCCCTGGCGGGCGAGTGAGAGCCGCACCGGCGGCACGGAGGCGGCGCAGGCCGAGCTGTCCGACGCGGACGTGGCCGGGCAGACGATCCGGAGCATCGGCGGGATCTTCTTCACCGCGGTGGCCGTGCTGCAGGTCGTGTTCTACCTGACCGCGTTCCTGTTGCTGCGCCGCAGGCGCGGGCTGGGCGGGGTCCGGGTGGCCGCGGTGGCGCTGGCTTCGGTACCGGTCTCGACATACCTGGTGAACCTCGTCCCCTGGCACCGCGCGGAGGCGCCGGTGCCCGTGCTGGCCGGCGGGATCGCCGGGTGCGCACTGCTGCTGACCGCGCTGGCGCTGGCGGGCCCCTGGCGACGCAGGCCGCTCGGGCCGCTGGCGGTGGTGACGGGGGTGACCGCGACGGTGCTCGCCGGCGACCTGCTGACCGGGACGCCCCTGCAGCTCGACAGCGTGATGGGCTACAGCGCCGTGGTCGGGGCCCGCTACTACGGTCTGGGCAACATCCCGTTCGCGCTCTTCGCCACCTCCGTGCTGCTGCTGGCCGCCACGATCGCGCACCGGCTGCTCCGCGGGGGCCGTACGCGCGCGGCCGCGGCCGCGGTGACGGTGCTGGGCGGCCTGGCGATGATCCTCGGCGGCTGGCCCGGTGTGGGCAGCGACTTCGGCGGCGTCATCGCGTTCGTCCCGGGGATCGCGGTGACCGCGCTGCTGATCGCGGGCAGCCGGGTGTCGATCGTCAAGCTGGGCGCGTTCTGCGTGGCGGGCGGCGTCACCGTGATGGCCATCGCCTACCTCGACTACCTCCGCCCGCCGGCCTCGCGGACGCACCTGGGCCGCTTCGTCGGCCAGGTGTTCACCGGCGAGGCACTGGAGGTCATCGGCCGCAAGCTGGAGGCGATGCTGGGCACGCTGCTCAACCCGAACCTGATGCCGATCGTGATCGCCGCGGCGGCCTTCCTGGTCTACGCGCTGCTGCGGCCGGAGCAGGCGACCGCCGGGGTGCTGCCCGCCGCGTTCACCCACTCCCCCGCCCTGCGGGCCGGCCTGGTCGGCACCCTGATCAGCGGAGTGGTGGGCATGCTGGTCAACGACTCCGGCGCGGCCGTGCTCTCGATGGCGCTCGCCCTGGCCGTACCGCTGACCCTGTCGGCGGGCATCCGGGCCCTGGAGGTCGGCGGACCGCGCTACGAGGACGCGGGCCAGGACCCGGCGAGCAACTCCCTGGTGTCGCGCAGCAACTGAGGCAGCACCTTGGTCTGACCGACCACGGGCATGAAGTTGGTGTCACCGCCCCAGCGGGGCACCACGTGCTGGTGCAGGTGCGCGGCGATGCCGGCGCCCGCGACCGCGCCGAGGTTCATGCCCACGTTGAAGCCCTGCGCGCCGCTGGCCTTGCGCAGGGCCGTCAGCGACCGTTTGGTGAAGTCGGCGAGCTCGGCGGTCTCGGCCCCGTCCAGATCGGCGTAGTCCGCCACGTGCCGGTAGGGACAGACCATGAGGTGGCCGGAGTTGTACGGGTAGAGGTTGAGCAACGCGAAGACCGACTCGCCCCGGGCGACGATCAGACCGTCCTCGTCGCTCATGCGGGGAATCTCACAGAACGGGCAGCCATCTTCCGGGCCGGAACCCGTCGGCTTGCTGGCCCCCTTGATGTAGGCCATTCGATGGGGGGTCCAAAGTCTCTGGAAGGCGTCCGGTGTGCCTGCCCCGTGCTGTGCCTCCGGGTCGTTGCTCATGGCGATCAGCATATTGCCCGGCGCCCCGGCCCGGTCTGGCGCCTCCCTGCTTGATGGCGACGCTGGCGCGTCGCGGCTCGGGTGCTCTGACTGTGTTTACGGCGACGCTGCGCTCACGCGGGGCCGGGGCACATGTCGTACGGCATCGGGGGACAAATATCGCGAATTTCCGGCAGAATCCCTCAAGCGTGACCATCGACTGCCGAGGAGCACCCATGACCGACGTCTCCGTCGAGGATCTCACCGACGGGACCGGACCCCTCGCGTCCCCCCTCCAGGACGCCAGGCCGCACCGCCCGTTCTCCCTGAGCCTGTCCGCCTTCTCGGAGCCGGCGAGCGGGCCGGTGAGCCCGGCCGTGGACGAGACGGCGGTCTTGACGGCGGTCGGGGCCGAGCCCACCGCCCCGGACGAGCCCGTCGTCCCGGCTGCCCCCGCTGCTCCGCTCGCCGCGGTCGCGGACGAACCGGAGGCTCCGGCTGTTCCGCTCGGCGTGGCCACGGACGAACCGGTGGACGGACCGGAGGCTCCGGCCCCGGCCGAGCCGGTCTCCCCGGTCGTGACCGAGCAGGGCGAATCCACGGCCGGGAAGGCCGAGCCCATGGCCCAGAAGGCTGAGCGGGCCGAGCGGAAGCCCGTCCTGTCCGTCGCCGAGAAGGCCGCCCCGGCCGTGGTCGAGGCGGTGTCCTCGGCCGTGGTGAAGGGGCGGATCAAGGTCGCCGACGAGGTCGTGGAGAAGGTCGCGGCCCTGGCCACGCTGGAGGTCGCGGGCGTCGCCGCCCTGGGCGAGGGCGTCACCGGCCCCGGGGAGAGCTCCCCCCGGCAGGCTGCACCGGTCCGCGAGCGGGCCGGTGCCCGGCGCAGCCGGGGCGTCAGCGCGCACGTGCAGGACCGCACGGTCGCGGTCGACGTGGCGATCGTGGCCGAGTACGGGCACGTGGTGATGGACGTCGCCAACGAGGTCAAGACCAACGTGGCCCGGACCCTCAGCCGGATGCTGGGCATGCGGGTCGTCGAGGTCAACGTCAACGTCGACGACGTCCGCCTGCCCGGCGAGGCCCTCCCGGGCGCCCCGGAGGAGCCCGAGAAGGGCGACTGAGGTCTGTCAGACCCGGCGGGGCCGAGGATCCCCGATGCGGTGACCGGAGGCGTTCCACCGGGCTCACCCGGCGAGGCGTCGCCCGCCGGGCCCGGACGGCCGGCGCCTCGGCGATCGGCGGCCCGGCGAAGGCGTCCGGTCACCGCCCCGGACATGCGAAGCGGCGGGCGGCCCGCACGGGCCGCCCGCCGCTTTCCCCGGGACCGCCGGAGCGGGCCCGGGAGGGTCAGACCTGGACGCGGCGCTCGATCGCGTCGACGATCTCGTTGATCGCCTCGTCGACCGGGACGCCGTTCTTCTGCTCACCGTTGCGGAAGCGGAAGGAGACCGCGCCGTTGGCGATGTCCTCGTCGCCCGCCAGCAGCATGAACGGCACCTTGGACTTCTGCGCGTTGCGGATCTTCTTCTGCATCCGGTCGTCGGAGGCGTCCACCTCGATGCGGATACCGCGCTCACGGGCCTTCTTGGCCACGTCCTGCAGGTAGGGCACGTGAGCCTCGGCGATCGGGATGCCGACGACCTGGACCGGGGCGAGCCAGGGCGGGAACGCACCCGCGTAGTGCTCGACCAGCACTCCGAAGAAGCGCTCGATCGACCCGAACAGCGCCCGGTGGATCATGACGGGCCGCTGCCGGGAGCCGTCCGGCGACTGGTACTCCAGCTCGAAACGCTGCGGCAGGTTGAAGTCGAGCTGAATGGTCGACATCTGCCAGGAGCGCCCGATCGCGTCGCGGGCCTGGACGGAGATCTTCGGCCCGTAGAAGGCCGCGCCGCCCGGGTCGAGGACGAGTTCCAGCTTCTCCGACTCGGCGACCTCGCGCAGCGTCTCGGTCGCCTCCTCCCAGTCTTCGTCGGAGCCGACGAACTTGACCGGGTCCTTGGTCGACAGCTCAAGGTAGAAGTCGTTCAGGCCGTAGTCACGGAGCAGGTCGAGCACGAAGCGCAGCAGCGACTTCAGCTCGTCCCGCATCTGATCGCGGGTGCAGTAGATGTGCGCGTCGTCCTGGGTGAGACCGCGCACGCGGGTGAGGCCGTGCACCACGCCGGACTTCTCGTACCGGTAGACCGTGCCGAACTCGAACAGCCGCAGCGGCAGCTCGCGGTAGGACCGCCCGCGCGCCCTGAAGACCAGGTTGTGCATCGGGCAGTTCATCGGCTTGAGGTAGTACCTCGCGCCCTCCAGCTCCATGGGCGGGAACATGCCGTCGGCGTACCAGTCGAGATGGCCGGAGATCTTGTAGAGGTTCTCCTTGGTGATGTGCGGGGTGTTGACGAAGGAGTAGCCCGCCTCCTCGTGCCGCCTGCGCGAGTAGTCCTCCATGAGCTTGCGGATCACGCCGCCCTTGGGGTGGAAGACCGGCAGGCCCGAGCCCAGCTCGTCGGGGAAGGAGAACAGGTCGAGCTCGGCGCCGAGCTTGCGGTGGTCGCGCTTCTCGGCCTCCTCCAGCAGGTGGAGGTATTCGTCCTGCTTCTCGCGCGACTCCCACGCGGTGCCGTAGATCCGCTGCAGCTGCGGGTTCTTCTCGCTGCCGCGCCAGTAGGCCCCGCCGGAGCGCATCAGCTTGAACGCCGGGATGGACCGGGTGGTCGGCACGTGCGGGCCGCGGCACAGGTCCTTCCAGCACAGCTCGCCGGTCTTGGGGTCGAGGTTGTCGTAGATGGTCAGCTCCGCGCCGCCCACCTCGACGTTCTCCTCGTCGGCGGCCCCGCCCTTGAGGCTGATCAGCTCCAGCTTGTACGGCTCGGCGGCGAGCTCCTCGGCGGCCTGCTCGTCGGAGACGGGCCGGCGGGAGAACCGCTGCCCCTGCTTGACGATCTCGCGCATGCGCTTCTCGATGCGCTTGAGGTCGTCGGGGGTGAACGGGTTCTTGACGTCGAAGTCGTAGTAGAAGCCGTTCTCGACCGGCGGGCCGATGCCCAGCCTGGCCTCGGGGAAGATCTCCTGAACCGCCTGGGCCATGACGTGGGCGGTGGAGTGGCGCACGATGGCCCGCCCGTCGGGGCTGCCGATCTCGACCGGCTCGACGACGTCGCCGTCGGCCACCGGGGCCGCGAGGTCCTTCAGCTCGCCGTTGACCCGGGCGGCGACCACGGAGCGGCCGTCCGCCTCCAGCGCGTCGCCGTACGTCGTGCCCCCCGCCACCACACGCTCGGCTCCGGCGAGGGTGATACGAAGTTCTGGCACGGCGGACACTGTTGCTCCCTGGGACGTGTCGTCTTGTGGTCTGAGAATCGATGCTACCGGTGTCCGCAACGCGATTTCCCAGACGTTACGCCGCGGGCCTCCTCGGCCGTCGCATCCCGGGCTCCTCCGGGCGCCGCACCGCGCGCTTCTCCCGGCGCCGCGGCGCGGGTTCTCAGGCGCTGCGGCGCCGGCGGTACCCCAGGGAGGTCAGCTCGGCCCTGGTGCCGCGGAAGATGTTGCGGTCGAGCGGGCTGTGCGCGTGCTGGTGGATGGTCCAGCCGCGCCACGGCCCCGGCACCTCGGGCCTGCCCCGGGGGTCGTCCGGCGCGGCGATCCACAGCGGGTGGTCCTCCAGCCCCGCGCAGTTGCCCTTCTGGGCGAACGACGCGTACGTGTAGATCACCGGTTTGATCCCGGCCCGGGCGGTGACCACCTGGCACCAGCGGTGGGCGAAGCGGGCGACCTTGACGGCGGGCATGCGGTCGGTGGTCTCCAGGTCGAGCGCGAGCAGGTCGCCCCGGCGCAGCCCGCCCGCCCGCTGCACGGTCCGCAGGAAGTGCGCAGCCTGCTCCTCGGGGTCGCCCGCGGGCCGGGCGAAGTGGTAGGCGCCGCAGACGATCCAGCTCTCCCGCATGCCGTTCCAGTTGGCGCCGAACCAGCGGTCGGCGAAGGTGCTCCCCTCGCTCGCCTTGGCGAAGGCGAAGGAGACGCCGGCCCTGGCATGGGCGTCCCAGTCGACGGCGCCCTGCCAGTTCGAGACATCGATGCCGTGCAACATGGCGGCCACGCTAACCGGCGGACACGCCCGGCACACGCCCGACGCTCCCTCGGCGTACTGTCGTTGCAGCCGCTTTGGCTAGGCTTGGTCGGCGTGAACGCAGCCCAGACCACCGGCGCGTACGCCGCCGGCATCGCGACCATCACTTCCGGCGGGACCGTGCTCGACACCTGGTTCCCCTCTCCTCAGCTGGGCGAGCCCTCCTCGCCGGGCACCACGCGGCTGACCGAGCAGGAGGCCGTCGCGGAGCTCGGCGCCGGGATCGCCGCGCTGCTGGGCCCCGACGAGGACCGCGGGGTGGAGGTGGTCGCGGTGCGCACCGGGATCGCCAAGCTCTCCGAGGCCCCGGTCGACGCGCACGACGCCTACCTGCGCCTGCACCTGCTCTCGGCCCGCCTCGTCCAGCCCCACGGCCAGAACCTCGACGGCCTGTTCGGCCTGCTCAGCAACGTCGTGTGGACCAACCACGGCCCGTGCGCCGTGGAGGGCTTCGAACAGGTGCGCCTGCGCCTGCGCGCCCGCGGCCCGGTGACCGTGTACGGCGTGGACAAGTTCCCGCGGATGGTCGACTACGTGGTGCCGAGCGGCGTCCGCATCGCCGAGGCCGACCGGGTCCGGCTCGGCGCGCACCTGGCGAGCGGCACGACGGTGATGCACGAGGGCTTCGTCAACTTCAACGCCGGCACGCTCGGCGCCTCCATGGTCGAGGGCCGGATCTCGGCGGGCGTCGTCGTGGACGACGGCTCCGACGTCGGCGGCGGCGCCTCGATCATGGGCACCCTGTCCGGCGGCGGCAAGCAGATCATCTCGGTGGGGCGGCGCTGCCTGCTCGGCGCCAACAGCGGCATCGGCATCTCCCTGGGCGACGACTGCGTCGTGGAGGCGGGCCTGTACGTCACCGCCGGGACCAAGGTGACCCTGCCCGACGGCAAGGTGGTCAAGGCCGCCGAGCTCTCCGGCGCCTCCGGGCTGCTGTTCCGCCGCAACTCGACCTCCGGCGCCGTCGAGGCCGTCGCCCGCCAGGGCACGGGCGTGGAGCTCAACAGCATCCTGCACGCCAACGACTGATCCGGCGCGCGGGGACCTGCGGCCCGCGAAGCTCGTTCCCGGGCCGCTCGCCTGGCAGGGTTGTCCCACTGACGTCGCACGGAGGGAAACGGGATGACCGGTCGGGAGACGGCTGGCGGCGGGGGCGCGGCGGTCGCCCGGTGGGTGACGGGTCTGTTCGCACCGCAGGTGCTGGTCATCGGGCTGCCGCCGCTCGTCGGCCTGGTGGCAGACGGCCCGCAGGGGGCGGTGTGGGGGCTGATGGCCTCGGCGCTGTGCGGTGGTGTCCCCGCCGCGGTGATCCTGGCCGGGGTCCGCTCCGGGCGGCTCGACTCCCACCACCTGGTCGACAGGGCCAGCCGGACACGCCCGCTGCTGGTGGCGGTCGCGTCGGTGATCGTCGCACTGGCGGTGATGGTCGCCCTGGACGCGCCCAGGCTGATGGTGGCCACGGTGACGGCGATGCTGGCCGCGCTCGCGGTGACGGTACCGATCACCCTCAAGTGGAAGATCTCCTTCCACGCGGCCGTGTCGGCCGGCACGGTGGTGGTGCTCGCCCACGTGCTGCCGGCCGTGCCCACGCTCGTCGCGGGCGCGCTGATCGTGGGGACGGTGTGCTGGGCGCGGGTGCGGCTCACCCACCACACCCCCGCCCAGGTCGCCGCCGGGACCGTCATCGGTCTCGTCACGGCCTGGGCGGCGCTGAGTGCCTTCGGCGTCTGACCGGCCCGTCTGACCGGCCCGGCCCCGGAAGGCCCCGCCGGGCCGTAGGCCGGGGCCCGGCCTCCCCCAGAGCAGGGTCTTGAGGAATCAGAGCAGGGTCTTGAGGAACTCGCGCGTGCGCGATCCGGTGGAGTAGTCGATGGCGACGAAGTCGGTGACGCCCGCCTTGGCGAGGGTCTCGATCTGGGCCGACACGGCGTCCTCGTCGCCGACGACCGCCACGTCGCCCGGGCCCGCGGCTCCTTCCCGGTCGAGCATCGCCCGGTACGACGGCAGCCGGCCGTAGATCTCGAACCGCTCGGCGGCCAGCGCCCTGGCGGCGTCGGCGTCGTCCGTGACGCAGACGGGCAGCGCGCACACGATCCTGCCACCGGGCCGCGCCGCGGCCCCGCCTCGGTGATGGAGGGCGTCACGTGGTCGGCGACGGTCCTGGGCCCGGTCATCCACAGCACGGTGCCGTCGGCCATCTCCCCGGCCAACCTGAGCATGCGCGGGGCCAGCGCGGCGATGAGCACCGGAAGGCCGCGGGGGCCGGGCGTGGTCAGCCCGAGATGGGCGCTGAGGGTCTCGCCCTGGAACGACGCGTTCTCCCCCCGGACCAGCGGCAGGAGGATCGACAGGTACTCGCGCATGTGCCGGGCGGGCTTGTCGAAGCTGTAGCCGTACATGCCCTCGATCACCATCTGGTGCGAGAGCCCGATGCCCAGTGTGAGCCGTCCGTCGAGGGCGGCGTTGGCGGTGAGGGCCTGCTGGGCGAGGGCGGCCGGGTGCCGGGGGTAGGTGGGGACGACGGCGGTGCCGAGCTCAATGCCGGGCACCTGGCTGCCGGCCACGGCGAGCGCGGTCAGCGCGTCGAAGCCGAAGATGTTGGGGAGCCAGACCGAGGAGAAGCCGTCGTCGGCCCCGCGGGCGATGCGCTCGCGCAGCTTGGCCAGCGCGTCCGATCCCTGGGGTTCGTTGATGAAGAGTCCGAATCGCATCGCTACAGAACTCCATTCTAGTAGGCTCCGGCCAGTGTAGATCGCCGGACCGCGGGCCGGGACCGCATCCGGACGGCACGCCGGCGGGGTCACGGCCGCGCGGCGGTGGCCCCCGTCCGCGCGGGCGCGGAAGCCCGCAGCGGGCCGGCCTCGATCCCGGCCGCCTCGGCGGCACGTCCGCGCGGGCGCGGAAGCCCGGTCGACCGCGAGGTAGACCACGGCCATGCCGCCGGCACGTCCGCGCGGGCGCGGAAGCCCGTCACGGGAGCTCGGTGAACCGATCCACCTGCTCGATCGTGCCGGCGATGACGATCACGTCGCCGTACCCCAGGACGGTGCCGGCGTCGGCGTAGGTGAACTCGTCGTACGGGCCCTTGACGCAGACCACCGTCACGCCGTACTTGCGGCGGAGGTTGGACTCCCCGAGGGGGACGCCGATGTACTCACGCGGCGGGCGGGTCTTGGCCAGGGCGTAGTTCTCGCCGACCTCCATGTAGTCGAGCATGCGCCCGTTGAGCATATGGGCCAGCCGCTCGCCCATGTCGTGCTCGGGCAGGACCACGTGGTGGGCGCCGACGCGCTCCAGGATGCGCCCGTGCTCGCGGCTGATGGCCTTGGCCCAGATGTCCTCGATCTCCAGCTCGACGAGCAGCGACGTGGTGAGGATGCTGGACTCCAGGTCGGTGCCGATGGCGACCACGGCCCGGTAGAAGTCTTGCACGCCGATCTGGCGCAGCGCCTCGATGTCGGTGGAGTCGGCGGCGACGACGTGGGTGAGCTTGCCGGCCAGGCTCTGCACCACCTTGGGGCGGCTGTCGACGGCCAGCACCTCGGTACCGCGGCGGAAGAGCTCCAGGGCGAGGGAGCTGCCGAACCGGCCCAGGCCGATGACCACCACCGGGTCGTTTCTTCTGTCAGCCAACGATCGTCTTCTTTCGGGGAACCGTAGCTGCGGGGATTCACCGGAGCGCGAGGTCAGAAGGTGAAGGCGCCCCCGGTCTCGCACCGCGTCCCGGGGTCTCGGACCACCTGGCCCGGGGTGCCCGAATCCTATCCCAGCGGCGAAGCGCCCGCCTTCCTCCTGGCCCGCCCCACCTTGTGCTTCTCCGCGTCCCGCGCCGGCGTCAGGCGAGGGGCTCCGGTCCGTCACCGCTCCCGGCGACGGTGTCGAGGACCATCTGGCCGTACTTGGCGAGCTTGCTCTCGCCGACACCGCTGATCCCGGCCAGCTCCGCGAGAGAGGACGGGGAGCGGGTGGCGATCTCGCGCAGGGTCGCGTCGTGGAAGATCACGTACGCGGGCACGCCCTGTTCCCTGGCCGTGGCGGCGCGCCAGGCGCGGAGCCGCTCGAACACCGGCGCGGCCTCCTCCGGCATCTCCACCGGATCGGCCCGGCGGGGACCGGACGACGGGGATTTGGCGGCCCGGGCGGCGCGCGCCGGGCGGTCGGGCTCGCGCCGCATCAGCACCTGGCGCCGCCGCCCCAGGACCTCGGCGCTCGCGTCGGTCAGCACCAGCGTGCCGTAGTCGCCCTCCACCGCGAGCAGCCCCTGCGCCAGCAGCTGACGCACGACCCCGCGCCACTCGGCCTCGCCCAGCTCCGTGCCGACGCCGAACACCGTCAGCGCGTCGTGGTCGAACTGGATGACCTTGGCGGTCTTCCTGCCGAGGAGGATGTCGATGATCTGGCCCGCGCCGAACTTCTGGCGGCGCTCCCGCATGAGGCGGAACACGGTCGACAGGACCTTCTGGGCGGGGACGGTGGCGTCCCACGACTCCGCGGGCGACAGGCAGGTGTCACAGTTGCCGCACGGGGCGCCCTGCTGGCCGAAGTAGGCGAGCAGCCGCGCCCGGCGGCACTCGACCGTCTCGCACAGGGCCAGCATGGCGTCCAGGTGGGCGGCCAGGCGGCGCCGGTGGGCGTCGTCGCCCTCGGAGGTGTCGATCATCTTGCGTTGCTGGACGACGTCCTGGAGACCGTAGGCGAGCCACGCGGTGGAGGGCAGCCCGTCGCGCCCGGCCCGGCCGGTCTCCTGGTAGTAGCCCTCGACGGACTTGGGCAGGTCGAGGTGGGCCACGAAGCGGACGTCGGGCTTGTCGATGCCCATGCCGAAGGCGATGGTCGCGACCATGACGAGGCCGTCCTCGCGCAGGAAGCGCGCCTGGTTCTCCGCCCGGGTGCGCGCGTCGAGCCCCGCGTGGTAGGGCAGCGCCGGGATGCCGTTGCCGGCCAGGAACTCGGCGATCTTCTCGACCGAGGAGCGGGACAGGCAGTAGACGATGCCCGCGTCACCGGGGTGCTCGGTGCGGATCAGTTCCAGCAGCTGCCGCCTGGGCTCGCTCTTCGGCACGATGCGGTACTGGATGTTGGGGCGGTCGAAGCTCGCCACGAAGTGGCGGGCGTCCTGGAGACTCAGCCGGGAGGCGATCTCGGCGTGGGTGGCCGGGGTGGCGGTCGCGGTCAGCGCGATGCGGGGCACGTCCGGCCAGCGCTCGTGCAGCGCGGACAGCGCGAGGTAGTCGGGGCGGAAGTCGTGGCCCCACTGGGCCACGCAGTGCGCCTCGTCGATGGCGAACAGCGAGACCACCCCGCTGTCGAGCAGCCGGAGCGTCGCGTCGAGCCGCAGGCGCTCGGGCGCCAGGTAGAGCAGGTCGAGCTCACCGGCCAGGAAGTCCGACTCGACCTGGCGGCGCTCCTCGAAGTCCTGCGTGGAGTTGAGGAAGCCGGCCCGCACGCCCAGGGCCGTCAACGCGTCGACCTGGTCCTGCATGAGCGCGATGAGCGGCGAGACGACCACCCCGACGCCTTTGCGGACGAGCGCCGGGATCTGGTAGCACAGCGATTTGCCGCCGCCGGTCGGCATGAGCACCAGCGCGTCGCCGCCGGCGACCACGTGCTCGACGATCTCCCGCTGGCCCTCCCGGAACGAGTCGTAGCCGAAGACGCGCCGCAGCACGCGCGTCGCGTCGCTCACCTCGGGACCGTTCTCGGGGGAAACCATCGGGTCATTCTACGAGGATCATGCCGTGCCCGGCCGCGTACCGGCCGGTTGTCCCCATCCGGACGGCGCCGGACCCGCCGCGCGGGGCCTCGCCGGGCCGAGGCGGCCCGGGAGCGCGACGCGGTCGCGCCGGCCCCGCCGTGCGGGGCCTCGGACGGCTCTCACCACCGCGTACGGGCCTCCCCGCGAGCCTTCCCGCCGGTCTTCCCGCGACGCGGGGGAGCCTCCCCGCGGTTCTCTCACCGCGGGGAGGCCCCGCGTGGCCTACGGGTTGACGTTGATGGTGAAGGTCGAGGTCGTGTTCCTGATGTTCTGGGCGTTGTCGCTCATCTTCAGGTTGTTGAACGTCACCGAGCCGACCGCCGGTCCCTGGCCGGGTTCCGGCAGTTCGTTGGCCCAGATGGCGAACCCGGACTTGGCGTCGTAGGCGTCCCCGCTCTTCCGGGCGCCGGTGATCGTGATGTTCGTGAAGATCGTGTCCTTGATCGGGTTCTCCGGCTGGCCCGGTGCCGAGTACTTCGTCTGGAACATGATGCCGTGGTATGTCGGGTCGACGATGTCCACGTCGCTCACCCGGATGCCCTGGAAGACCTTCGAGGCGGAGAAGACCCAGATGCCGGGGAAGGTCTGCGCGCCCCAGAAGTGACCGCCGGCGCGGACGATCGAGATGTTCTCGAACCTGGTCGGCGGGTCGGCCCCGAAGCCGTTCATCGGGTAGCCGAAGTCGAGTGAGCTGATCGTGATGCCGGAGTAGACGAGCGTGTCCGCGATGTAGATGTTCCGGAAGACGTTGTCGTACCCGCCGTAGACCGCGATGCCCGCGGCGCGCCAGGTCAGGGTGGTCGTCAGGTTCTCGTAGACGTTGCCCTTCATGTCGGCTCCGCCGGCGTCGATGGCGGAGAACAGCGCGAAGCTGTCGTCACCGGTGGCGCGGGCGTCGTTGTTGCTGACGAGGTTGTCCGTGCTGCCGTTGGTCATGTTGACGCCGTCGGCGAACATGTTGCGGATCCGGGAGTTCTTGATCGTCACCCGGTCGGTGTTGGCGCCCCAGTACAGGCAGACCATGTGCTCGTTCCAGATGTTGTCGATCACGATGTCGGTGATGTTCTGGAAGTCGAACACCTTGCCCGGGCCGTCGATGCGCGAGGTGTAGTTGCCGAAGTAGGCGAAGTTCGCGAACGAGGAGCCCTTCGCCGTGGCGTCCGCGCGGAAGCCGATGTCGGTGTTGTCCTGCGTCGTCGGCGCGTGGAAGCGGGTGAACCACGGGCCGGCGCCGACCACCTTCACCGCCTTGCCGTACACCTGGAACTTGCTCGCCGTCTCGTACGTGCCCGGCGGCAGGTAGACCCCGACGAGGTTGCCCGTGGGGTCCATGCGGACCCGGTCGAGCGCGTTCTGCACGTCCTGGTGGGCGAAGCCCGTGGGGACCGCGTACTTGGCGGGGTCCGGGTTCGGGACGGGCGAGACCTGCTCGGTGTCGATGAAGTCGATCGCGTAGGTCGTCGTGTTGGCCGGGTCCTTCTGCAGCCTGATCTTGCTGCCCGCCTCGACGGTCCGCCCCAGCATGATGTTGGCCTCGTCGTAGATGTGGCGTGGGCCTCCGGCGCCCGGCGAGTTGCCGGGGCTGGACTCGCTGCCGTACAGCCAGGCGTACTTCGAGGTCAGGTCGATGGCCTTGAGGAAGGTGCCGTCGACGTAGACGTTGAGGGTCGAGGAGATGCCGCCGCCGCCCGGGGCGTCCGGGATGGAGAACCGGGTGACGAGGGTGTTGGTGCTGGCCTTGGTGGTGAACTCGACGTAGCTGCCCGTCGTGTTCAGCGTCACCGCCCTGCGGCCGGAGGCCTCGCCCGCCGGGTCGCCGACGGTCCTGTTCGGGCCGACCACGGCGGCTCCGCCGCCGATGACGGCGTCCTCGGCCTCGTAGTGGTCGTACGGCATGTTCGCGCCGCGGCCGACGAAGAGCGGGTGCGTGCTGGTGTTGTTGGCGCGCTTGATCGGCAGCTCGTTGGCGTCGTCGGCGAGGACCACCTTGACGGTGTACCTGCCGTTGGCGGCCGTCCACGTGCCCAGGCTGATCGGGCCCGTGGTGGCTCCGGCGGCGATCGCGCCGGTGTGCGAGCCGGTCAGCGTGCGGACGACGGTGCCCTTGTCGTCGGCGACGGTCAGGGTGATGCCGTGGGCGCCGGACGCGGAGGCCACGGTGCCCTGGTTCTTGACGGCCACGGAGAAGGTGACCGTGTTGCCGGCGGCCGGGTTGCCCGGCGTCCAGCCGACGGACGAGGCGACCAGGTCGGAGCTGTCGACGGGCTTGACGACGAGCGGGGACGGGTGGGTGTGGGCGTTGTTGGCCTCGTTCTGCTCGATGACGGTGCCGGCCTCGTCGACCTTGGCGCTCAGCGGGTAGGTCCCGGCGTCGCGCCGGCCCGCGTCGGCCGTGACGGTGGCGCTCGCCCCGGGGGCGAGGGCGCCGACGGGGGCGGTGCCGGCGGGCGTGTCGCCCAGGTAGAAGGCGACGTTCGTGGCGCCGGAGCCCACCGTGCCGATGTTCTTGACGGTGGCCGTCAGCGTGACGGCGTCGGTCTCGACCGGGGAGGCCGGGGACGACGACATGCCGGTGACCGTCAGGTCGGGGTTGGGCGCCGGGGTGCCGATCACCTGGAACTCGGCGACCTGCCCGCCGGTGGCGCCGGAGTTGGCGGTGATCCGGAGCTGGACGTCGGCGGCCGTGGCGGTGACCGGGATGGTCACGGTGTTCCCGGTGGCCGGGTTGAAGGTGTACTGCGCCGCCGCCGACAGGTTGGCGAAGGACGAGGCGCTCTGCTCGCGGCCGAGCACCTGGATGGTCTGGGTGCGCGTCGCCCACTCGGCGGCGGGATTGAGCTTCAGCACGACCGCGGTGACGGCGGCGTTGGCGCCGAGCTTGACGGTCAGCGTGTTGGGATAGCTGCCCGCGTTGCCCTCCCAGTAGGTGGTCACGCTGTCGTCGTTGGCGTTCTCGGCGACGAAGGTGTGGATCGTGGACGAGGCGGTGATCGGCTTGCCGACGGCCAGGTTCGAGCCGCCGCCGGTCCCGTTGCGGGTGACGGTGTTGCCGGCGGCCGACTGGTTGCCCGCGGCGTCCCTGGCCTTGACGTGGTACGACACGGTCACGTTGCCCGGCTGCGTGTCGGTGTAGGTCAGCACGTTCCCCGCCACGCTCGCCCGCAGCGCGCCGTTGGCGTAGACGTCGTACCCGGTCACACCCACGTTGTCGGTCGACGCCGTCCACGTCAGCTTGATCTGCCCGGTCGCGGGCTCGGTGAAGGCCAGACCGCCCGGCGCGGTCGGCGCCTGCGTGTCGCCGGTGGAGCCGTCGCGGGTGACGGTGTTGCTGGCGGCCGACTGGTTGCCCGCGGCGTCCCTGGCCTTGACGTGGTACGACACGGTCACGTTGCCCGGCTGCGTGTCGGTGTAGGTCAGCACGTTCCCCGAAACACTCGTCCGCAGCGCGCCGTTGGCGTAGACGTCGTACCCGGTCACACCCACGTTGTCGGTCGACGCCGTCCACGTCAGCTTGATCTGCCCGGTCGCGGGCTCGGTGAAGGCCAGACCGCCCGGCGCGGTCGGCGCCTGCGTGTCGCCGGTGGCGGGCCCGTAGACCTCGAACTCGGACAGCTGCCCGGCCGGCCAGCCGGTGTTGGCCGTGATGTGCAGCCGCACGTACCGGGTGGTGGCCGTGTTGAAGGCGATCGTCACCGTGTTGCCCGCGGCCGGGTTGAAGGTGTGGCCCGCCGACGCGACGAGGGTGGTGAAGGCGGAGCCGTCGGCGCTGCCCTGCACGGTGAGGGTCTGGGTTCTGCTCTCCCAGCCCGCGGGCAGCTTCAGCACGAGCTTGTTCACGCCGACCGAGGCCCCGAGGTCCGCCTGGATCCACTGCGGGAAGGCGTCGTTGGCGCTCTCCCAGTACGTCGCCTGGTCGCCGTCGCCCGCGTTGCCCGCCCCGTACGGGGACGAGGAGCTGCTCGACGTCAGGGGCCTGCCCCGGGCGAGGTTGCCGGAGGAGTCGGCCGCGCCGTAGATCTCGAACTCGGAGATCTGCGCCGCGGGCCAGCCGGTGTTGGCCGTGACGTTCACCCGGATGTAGCGGGTGGTGGTCGCCGGGAAGTCGATCTTCACGGTGTTGCCCGAGGCGGGGCCGAAGGAGTGGGCCGCCGAGCCGACGATCGTGGTGAAGCCCGTCCCGTCGGCGCTCCCCTGGACCGAGAGCGTCTGGGTGCGGGCCTCCCACCCGGCGGGCAGCCTGAGCACGATCTGGTCGATGCTCGTGGCGGTGCCCAGGTCGATCCTGGCCCACTGCGGGAAGGCGTCGTTGGCGCTCTCCCAGTACGTGGCCTGGTTGCCGTCGTTGAGGTTGCCGGCCGTGTAGGCGCCGTTGGCGCTGCTGGCCGAGGCCGTCCTGCCCGCCGCCAGGTTGGGGCCGCCCGCCGCCGAGGCCGGGGGGACCGGCCCCGAGGTGATGAGCAGGCAGGCCGCGGCCGCCGCCGCGATCAGCCGTAACAGCAGGTGCTTCTTACGCATTGCGTTCCTCTATCCGTCGTCTGGAACGACTGGGGGGTGTCGCTCGGCGTGCCGCCGGCCCGGCTGGGGCGATCGGCGGGAGCTGCGAGGTGTGTGCACGTCGAACCTCCGGCGAGTCCCGGGAGGACGGCGTACGGGTCAGCGTCGACGGGGGCGGGCGGTGGGCGCCGCGATGGCGGCCGCCGGGGCGGCGACCGGCCGCGCGATGCCGGAGCCGACATCATCTGGGGCCTCTCCGTGAAGTGGGGTGCAAGGCATGACGGGCCCATGCCAAAACTTGCGGAGATAAGCAAGAAATCAGATGTAGCTTTGCAAAAAACTTACATTGAGATGACCAAAGGTTACATATGCGCTACGGGCACGTCAACGGCCCGATAAGCCCCGCTCATCGGGGATCGCGGCGTTTTTGAGGATCCGGGGCCTTCCGGCCGGTCCGGCCGGTGCATCGCGGGCGAACGCCGGCTCCGGCGGACCGGCCCCCCATTGCCCAACCTCGGGTATGGACGTACATTACGTTCATTACGTACTTAACGATATTCAAGGGTGACGCATGGCTGAGATGAGCCCGAAGGAGAGCGAGTTCGTCGATCGGATGGGCCTGGTCATCGAGAGGCTGGGCGGGCCACGGACCATGGGACGGATCTACGGATGGCTGATGATCTGCGATCCGCCGCACCAGTCGCTCACCGAGCTCGCGACGGCGCTCGGGGTGAGCAAGGCCTCGATCAGCACGGTGGCCCGCCAGTTGCAGGAGGCCGGGATGATCGAACGCTTCCCCGCACCGAACCGCCAGCACCGGTACCGGATCACCCCCGGCGGATGGGCCCGGGTTCTCCGGGTCCAGCTGGCCGGGGTGCGGATGGGCCTGGAGACGATCGAGTTCGGCCTGTCGGCGCTCGGGGCGGACCGCCCCGAGCAGCGGGCCCTGCTGGAGGACTCCCGTGACTTCTTCACCTTCATCGAGTCCGACGCCAACGAGCTCACCCGGCGATGGGAGCGATACCGCAACACGGCCCACGGCCACGACCCCGATGATGGGAGCGGCGGATGAACGCGGAAAAGATCGATGTCACCGGCCTGAACGACGACGGAATCACCTGGACGTTGCTCGCCACCCTGTACCTGCGGGCGTGGGAGAGCCGCGCTGAGCGGCCGATCCTGGGCGACCACCACGCGGCCGAGGCGCTCGACCGCATCGACTACGACTTCGCCACGCTCGAGAGGCGCCTGCGGCCGCGGAGCAACCAGTTCCTGGTGGCGCTGCGCGCCCGGCGGCTCGACGACTGGAGCGCCGCCTTCCTGGCCCGGCACCCGGACGCCACCGTGCTGCAGCTGGGCTGCGGGCTGGACAGCCGGATGCTCCGGCTCGACCCGCCGGCCCCGGCGCGCTGGTTCGACCTGGACGTTCCCAAGGTCATCGACCTGCGCCGCCGGCTCTATCCCGAACGCGACCGTTACCGGATGATCGGCGCTTCGGTGACCGATCCCGACTGGCTGCGGCAGGTGCCCGCCGATCGGCCCACGCTGATCATCGCCGAGGGACTGCTGCCCTACCTCCCGGGAGGCGACGTCCGCCGGTTGCTCCAACGGCTGACCGACCACTTCCCCTCGGGGGAGCTGCTCTTCGACGGGATGGCCCCCTGGGTGACCCGGATGATCAAGGTATTCCACTGGGGCGTTCGCGACGGCCGGGAGATCGAACGGTGGAACCCACGGCTCAGGTGCGTCGCGCAGGTCTCCTTCGGGGCCGGGTACGAGAGGATCCCGGTACGGCGCTACCGCCTCGTGTACCGGCTGGGGAACGGCATCCCCACCTGGAGGAGGATGTCGCAGCTGTTCCGGTTCGCGTTCTAGGAACGGCGGTCGCCCCACCCACCGGGCCACCGCTCGGGCACCCGGACCGGAAGCGATCACTCCCGCCCGGCAGGACCACGGCGTGCTCCCGCCGGGCGCGCCACCCCGGCGTCGAAGGCCCCCGGCCCGCCGCCGCCCCGCGGGGTTCCGCCCGTGACCGGCCACCGGCTCGCCAGGGGGCGGTCCGGGGTCGGCGTCCTGACGGTCGAGGTTCCGTCCTAACGGTCGAACAGGCGGAGCCGGTGCGCGGTGGCCGCGGCCTCGCCGCGCGAGGAGACACCCAGCTTGGCGAGGATGTTGGAGACGTGCACGCTGGCGGTCTTCACCGAGATGAACAGCTCCCCGGCGATCTCCCGGTTGCTGCGCCCGCTCGCCACCAGGCGCAGCACCTCGTGCTCGCGCGCGGTGAGCCCGAGCCCGGTGCCCTCCGGGGCGGGCCCGGCGGCGAGCGGGAGCCGCGCCCGCTTGGCGAGGGAGCCGATCTCGGCGGCCAACGGCGCCGCACCGAGGTGGCCGGCGAGACCGGCCGCCCGTGACAGGCATCGGGCCGCCTCGTCGCGCTCCCCCGCGGCGACGGCGGCCTCCGCGGCACGCAGCAGGGCGCGGGCCTCGGCGTACGGCTGACGCAGGGCTGCCCAGGCGGCGACGGCCGCCTCACACGCCTCGCGATCGGGCGCGCCGGAGGCCCGGGCCGTCTCCACCGCGAAGGCGAGGCTGTGCGCCCGCTGGAGATCGCCGTCCACGGTGAGCTTGCCCGCCACGGCTTGCAGCTCGGGCAGGAGCGGCCCGGCCAGCCGGACGGACGCGACGAGGACCGGCCACGCGTAGCGCGGACCGGCCGTCAGGTCTCGCTCCGTCAGGACCCGCTCGATCAGCGCCGGGCCCTCGTCGCTGCGGCCGCGCGCCGCCAGCAGCTCGATCTCCCTGCGGACGTGCGGCAGCACCGTCTGGTCCCGGAAGACACCGCGGGCGATCACTGCCCCCGCGGACCGGAAGAGCGCGCCGGCCCGGTCGAGGTCGCCGCGGGCCAGCGCGATGTCGGTGGCGAAGCCCTCCAGGCTCGCGCGGTGGGGCGGGGGCGGGACAAGCTCCAGGGCGTGCTCGACGACCTCCAGCGCCTCGTCCCAGCGGCCGAGCGAGACCAGCGGCTCGGCGAGGTTGATCGAGAGGAAGGCGCCCGACGTGCGGGCCACGCCGTACGCCTCGGCGTCGGCGACGCCCCCGCGGGCGACCCCGGCGGCCTCCTCGTGCCGTCCGGCCCCTTCCAGCGCGTCGGACTCGGAGATGGCCGCCCGCATCAGCGCGTTGTAGGAGCCGGCTCGGGCGGCGATCTCCCGCGCCCGCGCGAACGCGGGGGCCTGCGACTCGATCCGGGAGTGACGGCACCGGGCCCAGGCGAGCGTGACCAGCGCCTGGGCCTCGGTGCCGGCGTCGCCCACCCGGCGGGCGACGCCCATGGCCTCCTCGGCCAGCGCCTCCTTCTCCGCCCAGTCGTCGGGGGCGCAGAGCAGGCGCGCCAGGTTCTCCAGCACCTGGGCGCGGAGCGAGGTCGGCGGCTCGGCCGGCACGAGCGCGGCGGCGGCGCGCAGGTCGTCGATGGAACCGGCCCGGCCGAGGTCGTACCCGACCAGGCCGCGCTGTCTCAGGAGCCGGGCCGCGCGGATCGGGTCGGTGCCGGTGTCGATCTCACGCAGAGCCGCCTTGGCCAGGGCGAGGCCGCGCTCGAACTCCCCCGCCAGGTGCGCCACGGTGACGGCCTGGCGGAGCACGTCGACGTGGTCGGCCCCGATCCGCTCCGCGGCGTCGGGAACCCTCTCCCACAGTTCGAGCACCCGGTCGAGCATCCGCAGCTGCTCGTCGTAGGCCGCCGCCTTCCTGGCCGCCGCCGCCGCGTGCCAGGCGCTGATGAGCGCCCACAGGGCGTCGTGCGCGGCGTGCCAGTGGTGGGCCAGCTCGATGGCCCCGCGCGGGGCGGGGAGAAGCCCGGGGTTGTCCTCCAGGGCCTCGGCGAAGCGGGTGTGCAGGCGGGTGCGCTCGCCGGGCAGCAGGTCGTCGTGGACGGCCTCGCGGATCAGGGCGTGCCGGAAGGCGTAGCCGTCGCCGTCGACCACGAGCACGTTGCCCGCGACCGCCGGACGCAGCACGCGGGACAGCTCGGTGTCGTCGACCCCGGCGACCACCGCGAGCATGGCGTGCTCGATCCGGGCCCCGCCGGCGCTGGCCACCCGCAGCAGCTCCTGGGTCTCCTCCGGCAGGCGCTCGACACTGGCCAGCAGCAGGTCGCGCAGCGAGTCGGGCAGGGCCTCGCTCCCGCCCCCGCTGAGCAGCGCCTCGACGAAGAGCGGGTTGCCCTCGCTGCGCGTGTAGATCAGATCCATGGCGCCGGGGGCCGGCGGCCCGCCGAGGATGCCCCCGGCCTGCCGGAGCACCTCACGCCGGCTCAGCCTGCGCAGCTCGAACCGGGTGACCCAGTCGATCCGGCCGAGCTCGGCCAGGAGCGGGCGGAGCGGATGGGTGCGGTGGAGCTCGTCGGTCCGGTAGGTGACGAGGGTCAGCAGACGCGCGTCGGCGCGCTGGTAGCGGACGAGGAACGAGAGCAGGTCGCGGGTGGAGCGGTCGGCCCAGTGGGCGTCCTCGACGACCAGGACCGTGGGGCGGGCCTCGGCGAGCCCCTCCAGCAGGCCCAGCACCTGCTCGAAGAGCCGGGCGCGGGCCTCGGCCCCCTCCTTCTCCGGCTCGCCGAACTCGGGCAGCAGCCGCGCGAGCCCCCGCGTCGCCCCGCCGGGCACCAGCGCCGCCACCCCGTCGTGCCCGAGGTCGCGCGCCAGGGTGCGCAGCACCGCGGTGAAGGGCGCGAAGGGGAGACCGTCGGTGCCCAGCTCCAGGCAGCCGCCGACGAGCACGCGGGCGTCGCCCGCGCGCCCGGCGAACTCACGGACGAGACGCGTCTTGCCGACCCCGGCCTCGCCCCCGACGAACACGGTCGACGCCGACCCGGCCCGCGCCCTGGCGAGCGCGTCGGTGAGGACGGCGAGTTCGTCCACGCGCCCGACGAACAGAGGGCTCACGGTGTGGGCTGTCACGCCCCCAGAATGCCATCGGCGACCGACGTTTCACGCCCCCGAACCGGAGCAGGCGGGCGTACCGTGCCCACACCGTGGCCGCGCCTGACATCGGGACCACCTCCGGATCCTCTCGTGAGGATCAAGGATCACCGCGCCGGGACGGGCGTTCCAAGGGCCGTTGGCCGTTCCGGGACGGGACGTTGGACCCCCGCCCCGCACCCGGCGAAAGTCCCCGGCGGGCGGGCCCTCCGGCCCTGCCGCGAGCGCGCCGCCCGGACGAGCGTGGACGGCGAAACCCCGACCATGGAGGTGTGTCGTGTCCTCGCCCCTCGCCACTGATCTCGGAGTCCGCCGGCTGCTGACCGCCGCCGGGCAGGCACCGTCGGTGCACAACACCCAACCGTGGAGGTTCAGGGTGGTCGGCAGGGAGGCGATCGAGCTGCTGGCCGACCGCGACCGGTGGCTCCGGGTGAGCGACCCGCGCGGCCGGTCCCTCCGCGTGAGCTGCGGAGCCGCCCTGTTCAACCTCCGCCTGGCGGTGCGGGTGGCCGGGTGGGAGCCGCTCACGCGGCTGCTGCCCTCACCCCAGGAGCGCCCGGACCTGCTCGCCACGGTGCGCGTGCCCCGGGCCAGCCGGCCCTCCCGCGCCGAACGCGACCTGTACTCGTTCATCGGCGTGCGCCGCACCAACCGGTACCCCTACGAGGACCGGAGCGTGCCGGGCGAGGTCCTCGACGACCTGCGCACCGCCGCGTCCGCGGAAGGCGCCGCGCTGTTCACGACCGACCCCGCCGACCTGCTCGACTACGTGGCGATCGCCGAGGAGCGCCTCGCCGCCGACCGAGGCTACCGGGCCGAGCTGGCCGCGTGGACGATGCCGAAGGCGCGTCACGACGGCGTACCCGGCTACGTGCAGGGGCCGCGCGGCGCCAAGGACCCGTCCCCCACCCGCGACTTCGGCCGGCACGAGCACACCGCCCGATTCGAGCCCCACCCCCAGCTCGCGGTGCTCGCCACACCGGGCGACGGCCCGCGCGACTGGCTGCGCGCCGGCCAGGCCCTGCAGCGGGTGCTGCTCACCGCGACGATGCACGGCGTGTCGGCGTCGTTCCTGAACCAGCCGCTCGACCTGCGGGACATCCTGCGCCGCACCGACCCGCGCCACCCCCTCGGACACCCACAGATGATCATCAGGTTCGGGTACGGCCCGTCCGTGCCGCGCGCTCCCCGCCGCCCCGCGACGGAGCTGGAGATCACCTCAGCCTGACGGGCGCGACCGGCGACCCAAGCCCCTCCGCATGGAGCCCTCAAGGCACTTCAACTCGGCGCCAAGTTCCATAAGTGAATGACATGCGTCTTCCGCCTCCGTTCCGGAAACACCTCTCCCCGAGGTCGTCCCGCCGACGCCGAAGTGGCCTTGAGAAGCCGTTGACCTGCGGACGCGGGCAAGCAGGCCTGCCCCGTCACGTGGATCGGAGACCCGGGGCGCCCATACCCGTGAACGTGCCGGGCAGGTGATCCGCGCCAGACGTCCGGAGCCAGTGGGCCTCCTCTTCCTCTCAAGCGGATCACAAGGTCTCGCGCCGACAATCAGGACGCCCTTTCACTGACAAGGAGCAGTCATGCGAAGGTTCAAGCGCCTGTGCGCGGCGGTACCCATCCTGGCCGTCCCCATCCTCTCCGTGCCGCTGACCGGCACGGCGGAGGCTCTGCGCATCGCCGACCGCTGCGGACCGTTCTCCGGTGAGACCTGAGCGACCCGTCCCCCGTTCCCGGACGGAGATCTCCGCAGCCGCCGGGTGACGGGCACCGACGTCACCCCTCGGCGCTCAGGGCGCCACGATGGCGGCGCAGACCCGGCGTCCCGGCAGCCTCATGCCGACCGCTACTCCGGGAATCGAGATGAGAACGTTCTCATCCCTGTGTGGGAAAGCCATGCGAACGCTCACGCATCTGTGCGTGCCGGCCTTCACCACGGCCCTCCCCGGTCTCTCCGTGGTGTCCGCCGACATCGTGAAGGGCGCCTGCCGGGGCGACCACTGCCGCAGGCGCGGGTGGTACGCGAGGGCGAACGGCAGCCGCGCCACACATACCGACTCATCACATTCCACATAAAGGAGAACAAATGTCTACACCCGGTTACGGCCCGCAGCCCGACGCGCGCCCCGTGCCCCCCTCCGTCGACGCCGTCGTGGTCGGCGCCGGCCTGTCGGGGATGTACTTACTTCACAGGTTCCGCGAGATGAAGCTGTCCGCCATCGTGTTCGAGGTCGGCAGCGACGTCGGCGGCACCTGGTACTGGAACCGCTATCCCGGAGCCCGGGTGGACGTGGAGAGCCTGGCGTACTCGTACTCGTTCTCCGAGGAGCTCGAGCAGGAGTACGAGTGGCAGGAGCGCTACCCAGACCAGCAGGAGATCCTGCGGTACGCGCAGCATGTCGCCGACCGGTTCGACCTGCGCAGTGACATCTTCCTCGATACGCGCGTGCAGGCGGCCACGTACGACGAGCACGGCAAGACCTGGCTGGTGCGCACCGAACGCGGGGACACCGTCACCGCACGTTTCCTCGTCATGGCCACCGGCTGCCTGTCGGCCTCGAAGCTGCCGGAGATCCCCGGCCTCGATCGTTTCGGCGGCGCCGCCTACCACACCGCACGCTGGCCGCACGAGGGCGTGGACTTCACCGGCATGCGGGTCGGGATCATCGGCACCGGATCATCCGGCGTGCAGGCGATCCCCGCCATCGCCGGGCAGGCCGCCGATCTCACCGTCTTCCAGCGCACCCCGGCCTACAGCCTCCCGGCCCATAACCGCAGGCTGCGGCCTGATGAGATCGCCGACATGAAGGCGAACTACCGAGCCTTCCGCAAGGCCCAGAGGGAGTCCAGATTCGGCGTACCCGCGGAGACCCCGACGAAGTCCGCTCTCGAGGTCACCGACGAGGAGCGCGACGCCGTCTTCGAGCAGGCCTGGGAAGAGGGCAACCTGGGCGGTCTCCTGAACACGTATGCCGACGTCCTCGTCGTCCGGGAGGCCAATGACACGGTGAAGCGGTTCGTCCACGGCAAGATCCGCCAGATCGTCAAGGATCCGCAGACCGCCGCGGACCTCTGCCCCGAGTACCCCTTCGGGACCAAGCGCCCCTGCATGGATACCAACTACTACGAGACGTACAACCGCGAGAACGTACACCTGGTCAACCTGCGGCGCACGCCCATCATGGAGATCACCGAGAAGGGCGTCCGCACTTCCGACAAGGAGTACACGTTCGACGCGATCGTTTACGCGACGGGGTTCGACGCGATGACGGGAGCGCTGACGAACATCGACATCCGCGGACGGGGAGGGGTCTCGCTCAAGGAGGCGTGGAGCGCCGGCCCCCGCACGTACCTGGGGATCAGCTCCGTGGGCTTCCCGAACATGTTCACGATCATCGGTCCGGGTAGCCCGTCGGTGCTTTCGAACATGATCGTCTCGATCGAGCAGCACGTCGACTGGGTGGCCGATGCGATCGAGTACCTCGGTCGCCAGGGCCTCACGGCGATCGAACCTACCCAGGAGGCCCAGGACGCCTGGGTGGACCACGTCAACCTCGTCGCCAGCCTCACCCTCTTTCCCACGGGGGACTCCTGGTACTTGGGGGCCAACGTGCCGGGCAAGCCGCGGGTGTTCATGCCCTATGTCGGCGGTGTCGGGGAGTATCGCAAGAAGTGCGACGAGGTCGCCGTCCGGGGCTACGAGGGTTTCACCCTCTCCGCCTGACCTGCTGGGATTCGCCGACCAGAGCGCCCTTGAGGCGGGGTAGACAGCCGCCGGCTCCCCGGAGAGGCCGATCCCCCCGCCTGCCGACGGCGACCGCCCTGACCACCCGACGAAGCACTGTCAGTACATCGGCGGGGCGACGGCCACGTCGTCCCCGCGGTGCCGCAGCTCGGAGACGACGTCGACGACGCCCTCCAGCCGCCGGACGGCCTCGACGAGGCGGACGGCCTGCGAGGCGCGCCCGACCTCGCCGCCGAGCCGGACCGCGCCCCGCTCGATCTCGACCGTCAGCCCGTCCAGGTCCTCCCCGGCCACGTCGCGGATCGTCTCGCGGATCTCGGCCAGCAGCTCCGCGGCGGGCCGTTCGAAGACCCGCAGCAGGTCTCCCTGGTGCACGGTGCCGACGATGCGCCCGGTCACCGGGTCGATCACCGGGAGCTGCCCGATCCTCCTGTCGTGCATCAGCCGCGCCGCGTCCCGCACGGACGTGCCCGGCGTCACGGTGATCGCCGGCGAGGTCATCAGCTCCATCGCGATGGATCCGGCGGCCTTCTCGTGCTCGCGCCGCCGCGCGGCGCTCTCGAAGATCGTGGTCCGGTGCCGCACCGGATCCGTCTCCTTCAGCAGCAGGTCGTCCTGGGACACCACGCCGACGGGGCGCCGGTCCGCGTCGACGACCGTGACGGCGCCGACGGCGTAGCGCTTCATCATGTCGAGGATGTCGGCGAAGTGCGCGTCCTGCCGGACCGCGATCGGTACGCGGCCCATCACGTCACTGACCTTGATCGGCATGTTCCTGCCTCCTGTTCCCCTGGGGACGACCGCGTCGGCGCGGCGGACGTCCCCATCCCACCGCCGGCGGGCACGGCCTCCCAGAGCCGGAGGTCCCGGAAATCCGCGCGCGAAGACCGGGCCGTTGGTCCCGGTGCCGGGCCACCGGCGTCGGACATGACGGAAGCATGACGGGAGCACGGCTTGCGGCGCCGCCGGCGTCCGGGCGGCGCCCGCCGGGTCATCCGGGTGACGCCTCGCCGAGCGGCACGCGCCAGCACAGCGAGGACCCTCCGCCGGGACGGGGCTCGAACGTGAAGGCGCCGCCGAGGCTCTCGGCCCGCTCCTGGAGGTTGCGCAGCCCGCTGCGGCGCCCGCCGGGGCGGGGGCCGACCCCGTCGTCCTGCACGAGGAGAGTCAGCTCGCCGTCTTGGGCCTGCACGGTCACGTCCACGCGGGAGGCGCGGGCGTGCCGGACGGCGTTGGACAGGGCCTCGCGCAGTACCGCGAGCAGGTGCTCGGCCAGCCGCGGCGACACCTGGTTGTCCAGTTGCCCTTCCAGCTTCAGGCCCGGCATGAAGCCCAGGTGACCGCGCCCCGCCTCGACCAGCTCGACGACCTGCGCCCGCAGGCTCGGCGTCTCGGCGTCGCGAGGCGCCTGCAGGGCGAAGATGGTGGAGCGGATCTGCCGGATGGTCTCGTCCAGCTCGTCGATCGCGCTCTGCAGCCGGGAGGACGCCTCCGGTCGGTCCACCAGCCGGACGGCGCTCATCAGCGTCATCGCCACCGCGAACAGGCGCTGGATGACCACGTCGTGCAGGTCCTTGGCGATACGGTCGCGGTCTTCCAGCAGGCCGAGCCGCTCGGCGTCCTTGCGCCGCTCGGCCAGTTCCAGGGCGATGGCGGCCTGCCCCGCGAAGGCGTGCAGCATGCGCACCTCGGCCTGGTTGAACGGGATGCGGCCCTGGCGCTTGCCCAGCGTCAGCACGCCGCGGACGGCCCCCGCCGCGCCGAGCGGCACGGCCGCCGCGGGCCCGGTCGGGACGTCCCCGTTCAGGACCGACGACGTGGCGCTCTCCGCGAGGTCGGTGACCATGACGGGTTCCCCGCCGGTGAAGGCGAGCCCCCCCAGGGTGCCTTCGACGACCGTCTCCGCGTGACCGAGCCGCTGGGCGTCCACACCGTCCACGTCCACCACGAGGAGGTGCTCGCCGGTCCTGTCGGGCAGCATGATGGCCGCCACGTCGGCGTCGGCCATCTCACGGGCCCGGTGCGCCATGAGCGTGAGCACCTCACCGGGCTCGGCCCCGGACAACAGGCTCGTGATGATCTCCGAGGAGGCGCGCAGCCAGGTCTCCCGGCGCCGTGTCTCCTCGTACAGGCGGGCGTTCTCGATCGCGACGCCGGCCGCGGTGGCGAGCGCCACCACGATCGCCTCGTCCTCCTCGTCGAACTCCCCGCCGCCCCGTTTCTCGGTGAGGTACAGGTTGCCGAACACCTCGTCGCGCACCCGCAGCGGAACTCCCAGGAAGGATCCCATCGGGGGGTGCCCGGGCGGGAAGCCGTAGGACTCCGGATGATCGGAGATGCGCGCCAGCCGCAGTGGCTCCGGCTTCTTGATGAGCAGGCCGAGAAGCCCCAGCCCGTGCGGCCAGTGCTCGATCTGGGCGATCTCCTCCTCCGTGAGGCCCACCGGGATGAACTGGATCAGCGTGTGCTCCTGGCCCACCACCCCCAGCGCGCCGTAGCTGGCGTCCACGAGCGTGGTGGCGGTCTGTACGATCCGCCGCAGGACCGTCTCCAGATCCAGGTCGCTGCCCACCGAGACCACCGCGTCGAGCAGGGCGTGGACGCGGTCGCGGGTGGCGAGCACCGCTTCCAGGCGGACCTGGAGCTCGGCGAGGAGTTCGTCCAGACGCATGTGGGGCAGGAGCGAGCGAACCTCATCGTGGGTCACATGGGCAGTCTGCCATCGCCACCGCGCGGTGCCCACCGTGAGGGGCGGGGAAGACCGGGGGCCGCGATCCGCCGACGGCCCGCGTCCGCGACGCCGATCTCGCCCCGGGCTCGCCGGACCTGTCCGCTGTGATGGATGCGGTGGCCGCCATCTCCATCCCTTGCCCGTGGCCCGCCCCCTCTGTAGTTGTCAAGGTTCGCGGGCTTCTGCGTGCCGCCGAGGAGTTCCTGGCCGACTCGCCCGCCGACGTGGGCCACTACGAGCCGCTCGTCAAAGGGCTGCGCCTCGGCGACTTCGAGGGGGACACGCTGCTCCACGCCGACCTCCACGCCGGCAACCTGCTCGTCGGGCGCGGCAACGCGCGGGTCGTCGACTGGTCGCTCGCCTGCCGGGGCGCCCCCTGGGCCGACATCACCCTGCTGATCCCGCGGCTGATCGACGCCGGTCACACACCCGCCCAGGCCGAGCAGGTCGCCTCCCGGGTGCCCGCGTGGGACTCGGCTCCGGCTGACACGATCACCGCGCTGGCCGCCACCCGGGCTCTGTTCGCCGCGCGGATGGCCGGGGTCGGCCCGGCACATCTGCGAGCCAGACGGCTCCGGACGGCCGCAGCGTGCCAGGCGTGGGTGGAGTACCGCACCGGCTGACATCCGACGCGACGAAACGCCCCGCCCGCACTCACGGAGGAGGAGCGGAGCTTCGCCGTGTCAGGCCCGGACGGCTTCTCGCGGCACCGTGCGGGCCCGGTGCCGTACGGGCTGAGGCATGGGCGCCGGACGTGGATGAACGACGGCGGGATCAAGCAGGCGCCGAGGGCCGGGCGGATGGGTCATGAGGGCCCGTCGGCGTCGGCGGTCTACGGGCACATCACCGAACGTGTGCGGAGCGGCCTCAGCGGGCTGCCGACAGGGCTGTGGGAGGAGGGCTTGGCCTGAGCGGGGCCCGGATCCGTCATCGGTCGTCGGTCGCCTGTGCCGCGCCCCGGACGTGGCCCTGCGGGCGACACGCCGGAGGGCCACCACCACGATCTTGTTCTCCCGGGAATCTCCCACGGGGGCCGTCGGACGCGGAAGAGCCCGGCGGACTGTGTAGTCCGCCGGGCTCTGACCTGCTGTTTCGTGCTGTGGGCGATACTGGGATCGAACCAGTGACCTCTTCGGTGTGAACGAAGCGCTCTCCCGCTGAGCTAATCGCCCGCCCTGTGCGGCCCCTCTCGGTGCCGACGTGAGAAACCATACAGCAATCCGCGAGCACTCGCGAAGCGAGACTCCCGGTCAATATGATCTTGGAGGGCGACACGGTCGGGAGGCAAAGGTCCGGGGATCCATCCGGTGGGGGGCTACGGTGTCATAGCATCATCCTGATCCGGAGAAGAACCCGTACGACCCGGGCTCGACCCGAATCGCCCGAGACGCCCTACCCGGGAGTCGACGGTGACCAAAACGAGACGCAAAACCCTTGCAAATACGGCCCTGTTGGTGATGTTTAGCCAGGTAGATGCCCAAATGTCGCGCTGTGATGTGTGTTACAGAAGGGCGTGGAGGCGGAATCTTTCCTACAGGTTTCTTCGTTCCGCGTGGTAGCTCAGGCGGGACGAAGCCGTCAGAGCAGTGAAAGCCCCGAAGAGGGGACCGACGACAAAAAAGGTTTGGCTGACGATGAACAGCGCCACCGTCTCTGCCGAGCTAGGCCTTCGGCTTGTGGTCCCCGACCGTACCACCGTCCCCCTGCTCGCCGGACTCAGCTACACGGCCGATGACCCGTACGCGATCAGAATGGCCTTCCATGTGGGGAACGACGAGCCGGTCGAGTGGATCTTCGCCCGCGAGTTGCTGACTGTCGGCATCGTGCGGCGAGTGGGTGACGGAGACGTGCAGGTTTGGCCCGCGCGCGCCGACGGCGAGCGCACCCTGCACATCAGTCTCACGTCGCCGTTCGGACAGGCCCTGTTCGAAGTGCCGCTGGCTCCGCTCACGGAGTTCCTGCACCGCACGTACGAACTGGTCCCGGCCGGTCGCGAGACCGACTTCATGGATCTGGACGCCGAGCTCAGCAACATGCTCTGGAGTTCCTGACCCCGCCCCTCCCCCGCGCAGCACGACCCCTCCCCCACGGCCGCGAGACCGCCCCTTCCGGCGAGTCCTCCTAGGTTCCGGAACGGAGCAGGCGCCGCATCCTGGCGATCTCGGTGCCCTGCCCGGAGAGGACGTCCTTGGCGGTGGCGATCATGACCCGGTCGGTGCCCTCCCGCAGCTGCCGCCCGGCCATGGTCATCGCCGCCTCGTGATGAGCGATCATGAGGGTCAGGAAGAGCCGGTCGAAGGCCGCTCCCCTGGCCGCTCTGAGCTCGTTCATCTGCGCGGGCGTGACGGTGTGGTCCTCGTGCCCGCCCGGCGGGCGGCCGAGCGCCCGCAGCCACGACGTCATGGCGGCGATCTCGGGCCGCTGGGCGGCGGTGATCCGCTCGGCGAGCCTCCGCACGGCCTGCGACGAGGTCCGGTCCAGGACCAGCCCTGCCATCTCCAGGGCCTGCCGGTGGTGCGGGATCATCTCCTCGGCGAACCTCACGTCGGCCGCCGTGACCCGTGCCTCCGACTCGCCGAGGTTCTCGCCCGGTTTCGCCGTGCGGCCGGCCTCGCCGGGCCCGCCGGGCACGATCACGGGCGCGCCGGAGCCGGCGACGAAGGCCGCGGGGCGCTCGGTCTCGGCGCCCGTGCAGGCCGCGAGGAGGAATACCGGCAAGATCATCGCGATACCCTGACTCGTCGGCCGTATCCTCCGCATAGCTTTAATAATGCGACATAAGAACCGATCCGCTGGGGGCACCGTGCGATCTACCGTGGCATTCGGCCTTGCTGGGCTGCTTCTCATCGCCGGATGCGCGGGTGACCCCACCCCCTCTGCTCCGCAGGCCGCCGCCACCTCGGCCGGGTCCGTGTCCGGCGGCGGCGCCTCCACCGCCTCGGCGGACGTCAGCCTCAGCGCGAACGTCAAGCACCTGGCCAACGTGCCGCACCAGGCGCCGCTCAACGGGCCCCAGGCATGGGGCACGGACCTGGCCTTCCAGGGCGACTACGCGTTCGTCGGCAACTTCGACGGCTTCAACGTCTTCGACATCTCCGACCCGGCCAAGCCGTCCATGGTCAGCCAGGTGCTCTGCCCCGGCGAGCAGAACGACGTCTCGGTGACGGGGAACCTGCTGTTCCTGTCGGTCGACACCGCGCGCGGCGGCCCGGAGTGCGACGCCGGGCCGGGCCGGGGCGGGGCGGACGACTGGGAGGGCATCCGGATCTTCGACATCGCGGACAAGGCCCATCCCCGGTTCCTGTCGGCGGTCCGCACCGACTGCGGCTCCCACACCCACACCCTCGTCCCCGGCGAGAACGCGGACAAGGTCTACCTCTACGTCTCCTCCCCCGGCCCCGAGCCGGGGACGCCGAGCTGCCCGGCACCGCACAACAAGATCTCCGTGGTCGAGGTGCCCGTGAAGACGCCGACCGACGCCAGGGTCGTCTCCCAGCCGGCGCTGGCCCAGGAGACCGACGAGAACGAGTTCTACACCGGCTGCCACGACATCACGGTCTACCCGGAGAAGAACCTGGCGGCCGCCGCCTGCTTCGGCGACGGGATCCTCATGGACATCACCGACCGGGCCAACCCCACGGTCCTCCAGCACGTCAAGGACGAGGAGAACTTCGCGATCTGGCACTCGGCGACGTTCAACAACGACGCCACGAAGATCGTGTTCGGCGACGAGCTGGGCGGCGGGGTGAGCGCGACCTGCGACTCCGGCACTCCGAAGACCAAGGGCGCCAACGCCGTGTACGAACTCGGCGCGGACCGCCGTCTCAAGCTCCTCGGCTACTTCAAGATCCCCCGCGAGCAGACGTCCGAGGAGAACTGCGTCGCGCACAACGGGTCGCTGCTCCCGATTCCCGGCAAGGACATCATGGTCCAGGCCTGGTACCAGGGCGGGGTGTCGATCTGGGACTTCACCGACGCGGCCCACCCGAAGGAGATCGGCTTCTTCGACCACGACCCGGTCCAGGGCGTCGGCGGCTCCTGGTCGGCCTACTACTACAACGGCCACATCTACTCCAGCGACATCACCAAGGGTCTGGACGTGCTCCGCATCGACGACCCGCTGACCGACCCGGCCAAGAAGGTGAAGATCACGGAGCTGAACGCGCAGACCCAGGTGTCGTACTAGCGCGTTCCGCACCGCGTCCCGGGGCCGGGCGGACGCCCCGGACGCGACCCTGCCGGCCGGTACGGCGGCACCCGCCCGCGACCGGCCGACGTCGTCCGGGAGCCCGGCGGCCCGTGGCCCGCGCCCTCGGCCCGGACGTCCACCGGCCGGCCCCGCTCACACCGCCGCTCAGGTGACCGGCCGGGCCGCCCGTACGCGGCGCACCCGGGTCTCGGGCGTCCCCGCCCGCCGGGGCGGCGATCCGCCGGTTTCCGTACGGCTCGTGAAGGCCGTACGGAAACTCCTGAGGGCCGTACGACTCCTGGAGGGCCGCACGGAACCCGGCGGCGGCCCTCAGGGGTCCAGGTCGGCCGCCGAGCGCTCGGCGAAGACCTGCATCGCCTTGGCCGTGATCGGGCCGGGCGCGGCCGGCAGCACGGTCTGGTCGACCGCGCGGATCGGCTGGACGTCACGGGTGGTGGAGGTCAGGAACGCCTCGTCGGCCTCGTACAGGGCCGAGAGCGGGACGTCCTCCTCCGTTCCCCCGCACCACTCCAGGGTCAGGGCGCGGGTGACCCCGGCCAGGCAGCCGGCGGCGAGCGTGGGAGTGATCAGGCGGCCGTCCCGGACGATGAAGACGTTGCTGCCGGTGCCCTCGCACAGGTCTCCCGCGAGGTTGCCGAAGATCGCCTCGCCGCCGCCCCTGGCCCTGGCGTGGAACAGGGCCTTGGCGTTCTCACCGTAGGAGGTGCTCTTCACCCCGGCGAGCGCGCCGCGCTCGTTGCGGGGCCAGGGCACGACGGTGACGTCGGCGGTGGCCGGGAACGGCTTCTGCTCGTCGACGATCACCACGGTGGTGCAGCCCTGGTTGCCCCGGTCGGAGCCGAGCGGCCCGGGGCCGCTGGTGTAGGTGACCCGGATGCGGCCCAGCGGCCACGGGGGCGCCTCGGCCAGGCAGGCGCGTACGCCGGCGGCGATCGCCTCGACGTCGGGCTCGGGCAGGTCCATGCGCCGGGCCGAGAGCCTGAGCCGGTCGAGGTGGCGGGTGAGCGCGAACGAGGCGCCGTTGACGCACTTGATGGTCTCGAACACCCCGTCCCCGACCATCAGGCCGTGGTCGAACACCGAGACGGTCGCCTGATCCGGGGGGATCAATGCTCCGTTGACCCATACGGGTACTTTCATGGGACTCCTTCTAACCTGAAGTGGAAGCCAGTGCGATGAGCCGGGAGGCCTTCAGCTCGGTCTCGTGCCACTCGCGTCGCGGATCGCTCCCCCACGTTATGCCCGCGCCCGTGCCGAAGCGGATCTCGCCGGAGGAGAGCCAGAACGTACGGATCCCCACCGCCAGGGACGCCCGGTGCCGATCGGCGTCGACCCAGCCCACGGTCCCACAGTAGGGCCCGCGGGGCTCGGGTTCGAGTTCATCGATGATGCGCAGGGCCGAGGATTTCGGGGCCCCGGTCACCGACCCCGGGGGGAAGGTCGCGGCGAACAGCTCCGGCCAGCCGGCTCCGGGCGCCAGACGCGCCCGGACGGTGGAGACCAGGTGGACGAGGCCGGGATGCTCCTCCACCTCACATAGGGCGGGCACGCTCACCGAGCCGACCTCCGCGACCCGGCCCAGGTCGTTGCGGACCAGGTCGACGATCATCACGTTCTCGGCGTAGTCCTTCTCCAGGAGGTCGTCCGCGGTGACCCCGGTCCCCTTGATCGGCCGGGACTCGACGACGTCGCCTTCCCTGGACAGGTAGAGCTCCGGGGAGGCCGACACCACGCTCAGGCCCGGCAGGCTCACCGTGGCGGCGTAGGGCGCGGGGTTGCCCTCGGCCAGCCGCGCGGCGAGGGCCAGCGGGTCGGGCTCGGCGCCGGCGGGCAGCGGCGCGCTCAGCACCCGGCACAGGTTGGCCTGGTAGACGTCGCCGCGCTCGATGCGGTCACGGATGCGCCGTACGCCGTCCTCGTACGCGTCCCGGTCGAGCGAGCTGCGCCACGCCGAGGGGTGCGGACCGCGCCAGGGGCCGCGCGGCGCGGGCAGCGGCGCCCGGCGGACGTCGGCGAACCTGGCGCACGTCACCTTGCCCTCGTAGTCGGCCACGACGGCCCACCATCCCGCGCCGTCGAGCGCGGCGAGGTCGGTGGTGACGTCGCGCAGCCCGGTGGCCAGATATCCGGTGACATGCGCAAATGAGTCGTGCACGGCCCTATTGTCCCGCCACGCCGGCCGGGAAACGCACCAGCGTACGGGCCGCGGCAAGGGCGCGGGCGGCAGGGCGGCGTGGACCGTCCGGCGCGGGGAGGGCGATCGTCCGGGATCCCGGCACGAGAAACGGAAACCCGCGTCCTCGGCGCGGGAAGGCGGGCGTCCGGAGCGCCGTCGCGGACGGGCGGGCCCCGGGAAGGCGGTCGCCGGGGCCCGCCCGGGGGCTACGCCAGCGGGCCGGTGACCGTCTCGGCGGCGGCGACGGCCCCGCCGGAGGCCACGAACTGGACCGCCGCCTCGACCTCGGGGGCGAGGAAGCGGTCCGGGCCCGGACCGGGGACGGCCTGCCGCAGGGCGGTCACCACGGCCCCGGTCGCCGGGGCCGGGCGGAGCGGGGCGCGCAGGTCCAGGGCGCGCGCGGCGGTGAGGATCTCCACCGCGAGCACCCGGGTCAGGCCGTCAACCGCGCGCCGCAGCTTGCGCGCCGCCGACCAGCCCATGGAGACGTGGTCCTCCTGCATGGCCGAGCTGGGGATGGAGTCGACGCTCGCGGGCGCGGCCAGGCGCTTGAGCTCGGAGACGATCGCGGCCTGGGTGTACTGGGCGATCATGTGACCGGAGTCCACGCCCGGGTCGTCGGCGAGGAAGGCGGGCAGGCCGTGGTTGCGGGCCACGTCCAGCATGCGGTCGGTGCGGCGCTCGGAGATGCTCGCCATGTCCGCGACCGCGATGGCGAGGAAGTCGAGCACGTAGCCGACGGGCGCGCCGTGGAAGTTGCCGTTGGACTCCACCCGGCCGTCGGCCAGGACCACCGGGTTGTCGATCGCCGAGGCGAGCTCCCGCCCGGCGACCGCGGCGGCGTGCGCGAGGGTGTCGCGGGCGGCGCCGGCGACCTGTGGGGAGCAGCGCAGCGAGTAGGCGTCCTGGACGCGGGTGCAGGTGCCGTCCCGGTGGGAGTCCATGATCCGCGAGTCGCGCAGCAGGGCCCGCAGGTTGGCGGCGCTGGCCGCCTGGCCCGGGTGCGGGCGCAGGGCCTGCAGGTCGGCGGCGAAGACGCGGTCGGTGCCGAGCAGCGCCTCCACGCTCATGGCCGCGCCGACGTCGGCGGTCCGGAACAGGCGGGTGAGGTCGTCCATGGCGAGGATCAGCATGCCGAGCATGCCGTCGGTGCCGTTGATGAGCGCGAGCCCTTCCTTGGCGGCCAGCTCGACGGGCTCGATACCCGCCCGCTTGAGCGCCTCGGCGGCGTCGGCGCGCTCGCCGGCGGCGTCCCGGACGACACCCTCACCCATGATCGTGAGGGCCACGTGGGAGAGCGGGGCGAGGTCGCCGGAGCAGCCGAGGCTGCCGTACTCGTGCACGATCGGGGTGATGCGCGCGTTGAGCAGATCCCGGAGCACCTTGGCGGTCTTCGGGCGGACCCCGGTGTGGCCGGTGGCCAGGGTGCGCAGGCGGAGCAGCATGAGCGCCCGGACGACCTCGACCTCCACCTCCGGGCCGGACCCGGCGGCGTGCGAGCGGACCAGGGAGCGCTGCAGCTGGGCGCGGAGCGACGGGTCGATGTGCCGGGTGGCCAGGGCGCCGAACCCGGTCGAGACGCCGTAGGCGGGGGTGGGGCTCTCCGCGAGCTCGTCCACGCGGGTGCGGGCCGCGGCCATGGCGGCCACGGCGTCGTCGGTGAGGCGCACGGGGGCGCCGTGCCTGGCCACCCTGACGACCTCCGCGAAGCTCAGCGGCTCCGGTCCGATGTTCACGACCTCGTTGTCGCGCATGGTGTCACTCTCTCGTCGTCGAGCTCTGGTAACCGGCGAACCCATAGTTGGCCCCTTACATCACAAGATACCGGTGTATTCGGTTTGGGGAGTCGCCGGGTATTCGCTAGAGTTCTCACAGTGAGTCCGGGGCAACCCCCGGGGGCGCATGCGGAAGTGGCTCAGTGGTAGAGCATCACCTTGCCAAGGTGAGGGTCGCGGGTTCGAATCCCGTCTTCCGCTCGGAAGGGGCTACGGTCCCCACTCGGTGGAGTGGCCGAGAGGCGAGGCAACGGCCTGCAAAGCCGTGTACACGGGTTCAAATCCCGTCTCCACCTCTGGTTCTCAGCGAGGACGATTAGCTCAGCGGGAGAGCGCTTCCCTGACACGGAAGAGGTCACTGGTTCAATCCCAGTATCGTCCACCAGCCTTCGCGTCCGGCCAGGCCCAGTCTGGCCGGACGCCCGGCGAAGCCCCGGTTCGCGGTCGCGAGCCCGGGGCTTCTTGCTGTTCCCGCTCCTTCGGGAGCCGCTGTCAGCACCGGCGCCGCCGGGCGAGAACACGGTGCTCTCCCGGACGCCGGCCACAGCCGATGGTCCCGGTTCACGATTGTCAGCCCGCCCCGCGGATGCTCCCGTCCCGTCGTCGGCCGCGCGTCGCCGTCCGGAGAACACCGCCGGGACGGGTTCCGCGGGCTCCCGCCGGCGCGGTGTCGCAACTCCTGGCAACTTCGTTGAACCCCTTCCCGGCCGCTCCCTATGGTCTTGAGACATGACCGGACAGGCACCCGCGGAGCCCCGCGCCGGGGGTTCCGGCCTCTCCGCCCGGCGGGGACGTCACGTCCCGGACGGTGGGCGCGGGCCGGCCGTCCGGGTGCACGACCGTCGGCACGCACCCCACGCAGTGGGCCAAGACCCCCCCGGTAGGGCCATCCTTCCCACAGGACGGTCTACATCCCAGACTGAGTCCTATCGGGGGTTCCACGCCGTGAAGCGGGAAGGCCCGGTCCCGCACGCGCCGGGCCCGGGCCGCGGCACGCCCGGGGGCTCGCGTACGACGCCCGGGACGTGACCTGACGTACCCCGGGCACGGCGCGGAGCCTCCGGCCACGGCCCGGGGCCCCGCCGGGGGACGCGGGCCGGAGCCCCGCCGGAGGACGTGGGCCGGGGCGGCCCCGTCCGCGCCGGCCGGGGCGTGGAAGCGCTCCGGGCCCGGCGGAGCGCCCGGCCGGGAGGGCACGGGATCCGGAAGCGCTCCGGGAGTGGGAGAGCACCGGGCCGGTTGACCTGTGCGGCGCGGCGGACCGGGCGGATCGCACAGCTCCGCGGGAGCGGCCGGCGCATACGGTCCTCGGCATGAGCTACCGAGTCGCCATGGACATCGGCGGCACCTTCACCGACGTGGTCTGCTACGACGAGCGGACCGGGGCCGTGGTGGCCTCGAAGGCGCCGACCACCCCGGGAGACCTCGCCGAGGGCGTGTTCGCCGCCCTCGGCCGGGTCGTGGAGGACCCCGCGGACGTCTCTTTCTTCGTGCACGGCACCACCCAGGGGCTCAACGCCTTGCTGGAGCGCAAGGGCGCCCGGGTGCTGCTGCTGGCCGGTGAGGGCGTCGGGGACGTCTACCGCATCGCCCGCGGCAACCGCGACCGCATGTTCGACCTGCGCTACCGCAAGCCCGAGCCGCTGGTCCCCCGCTCCGACGTCGCGGAGGCCGCGGGGCGGCTGGACTGGCGCGGCCGGGAACTCGTCCCGCTGGACGAGGACGCCGTCCGCCGGGCGGCCCGCCGGGCCCGCGCGGAGGGGCTCGACGCCGTCGCGGTCTGCCTGCTGTTCTCCCACGTGAACCCGGACCACGAGATCCGCGCGGGCGAGATCCTCGCCGAGGAGCTGGGCGAGGACGTCCTCGTCGTGCTCTCCCACGAGGTGGCCCGCGAGTGGCGCGAGTACGAGCGGACCTCCTCCGCGGTGCTGGAGGCCTACACGGGCCCGGTGGTCCGCCGCTATCTGGCCGGGATCGAGAAACGCCTGTCGGCGCGCGGCCTGCCCGTGCCCGTGCACGTCATGCAGTCCTCCGGTGGCCTGGTCAACGCCTCCCACGCGATGCGCCGGCCGCTGCAGACCCTGCTCTCCGGGCCGGTCGGCGGCACCATGGGCGGGGTCGCGGCGGCCCGGCTGCTCGGCCGGGAGAACGCCATCTGCGTGGACATGGGCGGCACCTCCTTCGACGTGTCCCTCGTGGTGGACGGCCGGCCCGACATCAGTGCCGAGGCCCGGGTGGAGGGCTTCCCCGTGCTGATGCCGATCGTGAACCTGCACACGATCGGCGCGGGCGGCGGCTCCATCGCCTGCGCCGAGGCCGGGGCGCTGCGGGTCGGCCCCGAGTCGGCGGGGGCCGTGCCCGGCCCGGCCTGCTACGGGCGCGGTGGTGATCGGCCGACCGTCACCGACGCCAACGCGGTGCTGGGCCGGGTGGACCCGGACTGGTTCGCGGGCGGCCTGATGTCCCTGGACGTGGAGGCGGCAGGCGTCGCCGTCGCCACCCTCGCCGCCGACCTCGGGATGGACCCGCTCCAGCTCGCCGAGGGCATCTGCGACGTGGTCAACGCCAAGATGGCCCAGGCCATCCGGGCGCTCACCGTCGAGCACGGCATCGAGCCGCGGGAGTTCTCGCTGGTCGCCTTCGGCGGCGCCGGCGCCATGCACGCCGTGTTCATCGCCCGCGAGCTGGGCATCGCCGAGGTCGTCGTGCCGCGTTTCCCCGGCGCGTTCTCCGCCTGGGGCATGCTGGAGGCGGACATCCGCCGCGACCTCACCCACCCCTGGTTCCGTCCGGAGGCGGACCTGGACGGCGCCGAGCTGGCCGGGCTGCTCGAGGACCTGGAGTCCCGGGCGGTCGCCGCGCTGGAGGCTCAGGGCGTGCCCGCGGAGCGCAGGCGGGTCGAGCACGCGCTGGACATGCGCTACGAAGGTCAGGACTACACGCTGACCATCCCGCTGAGGGACGCGGCGGAGCCGGCCGCTCCCGGTTTCCTCACCGAGATCTCGGCCCGCTACGCCGACGCCCACACGCGCAGGTACGGCCACGCGACGCCGGAGGCCCCGGTGGAGTTCGTCATGCTCCGCAGCACCGGCTTCGGCGACTTCCCCCGGGTGGCCGCCGCGCCCGCCACCGGGGCGGACGCGGGGGCGGACGCGGGCACCGTACGAGATGTGATCTTCGACGGCGAGGTCCACCGGACCCCGGTGCTGCGCCGCGACGCGCTCTCCGGTGAGCTGGCCGGCCCGGCGATCGTGGTCGAGGAGACCGCGACCACGGTGATCCCACCGGGGTGCCTGGCCACGGTGAACGGCAACGGATTCCTGATCATCAAAGTAGGAGGCGACCGGTGATCGACCCGGTGACCACGGAGATCGTCCGCTGCGCGCTGCTGCAGGCGGCCGAGGACATGAACACCACACTGATCAGGTCCTCCTACACTCCGGTGATCTACGAGGCGAAGGACTGCGCCGTCGCCCTGCTCGACCGCGACCATCGCGTGCTGGGCCAGTCGTCCGGCCTGCCGATCTTCCTGGGCAACCTGGAGGTCTGCACCCGCGAGACCGAGCGCCGGTACGGCCGTGAGGTCTGGCGCGACGGGGACGTGTGGGTGCTCAACGACTCCTACGTCGGCGGCACCCACCTCAACGACGTGACCGTCTACGCGCCGATCTTCGTCGACGGGGAGCTGGCCGGCTTCGCCGCCTCCCGGGCGCACTGGCTGGACGTGGGCTCCAAGGACCCCGGCGGGTCGATGGACTCCACGTCGATCTTCCAGGAAGGCCTGCGCCTGGGCCCGGTCCGGATCCATGAGGGGGGTGAGCCGTGCGTGGACCTGCACGAGGTGATCGCCCGCAACGTGCGCTTCCCGCACGCCACCCTCGGCGACATGCGGGCCCAGGTGGCGTGCGCGCTGACCGGGCGGCGCCGCCTGGCCGAGATCGTCTCCCGGTGGGGGGCCGAGACCGTGGCGGCCGCCCGGGACGAGATCTTCGCACAGACCGAGCGGCTGGAGCGGGCCGCCATCGCAGCCGTTCCCGACGGGGTCTACACCGCCTCCGGGTTCCTGGACAACGACGGGATCGACCTCGCGACCCCCCTGCCGGTGAACGTCGTCGTCACCGTCGCGGGCGACACCATGACCGTGGACCTCACCGACTGCGCCGACCAGGCCACCGGGCCGGTCAACTGCGGCGCCGCCCAGGCCGTGGCCGCCGTCCGCGTCGCCTACAAGCTGCTGGTCAGCGGCGACGTCCCGCTCAACGGCGGTTCCTTCCGCCCGCTGGAGGTTGTGACCCGCCCCGGTTCCATGCTGGCCGCGCAGGCGCCGGCCGCGTGCCAGTACTACTACTCCCATCTGGGTCTGGTCATCGACCTGGTGGTCAAGGCGCTGGCGCCCGTGCTGCCCGGCCGGGCCGCGGCGGCCAGCTACGGCGACTCCCTCATCGTCCAGATGGCCGGGGTCGACCCGCGCACCGGCAAGCTGTACGTCTCCCAGGAGGCCACCGTCGGCGGGTGGGGCGCCTGGGACGGCGGTGACGGCGAGAGCTGCCTGATCAACAGCGTCAACGGCTCGCTGCGCGACATGCCGATCGAGGTACTGGAGACCCTCTTCCCGGTTCGGGTCACCCGCTACGCGATCCGCCCGGACAGCGGCGGCGCCGGGCGGTGGCGCGGCGGCAACGGGGTCGTCCGGGAGTACGAGTTCAGCGGCGACACCTCCCTCTCCCTGTGGTTCGAGCGCTCCGTCACCCCTGCCTGGGGCCTGGACGGCGGCGGGTCCGGGGCCCCGCCCCGGGTCGTGCTCAACCCCGGGACGCCGGGCGAGCGGGAGATGCTCAAGGTCAACGCGCTGCCGGTGCGCCGGGGCGACGTGCTGCGCTGCGAGTCCGGCGGTGGCGGCGGGTACGGCCCCGCGGCCCTGCGCCTCGCCGCGGCAAGAGCCCGCGACCTCGCCCAGGGCATGGTCACCGGCACCGGCTGACCCGGCACCGGCCCCGGATCGGTGCGGGCGGCCCGGCGGGAGCCCGACGGCGGGCGGTGGATCAGTCCAGCAGGACGTGGCAGGCGAGGTGGAGGGCCAGGCGGGCGGCGGGATCGCCGAGGTCGAACCCGGCGGCCTTGATGCGGTCGAGCCGGACGGTGACCGTGTTCCGGTGCACGCCGAGCCGGTCGGCCGCGCGGGAGGCGCCGCCCTCGTCGAGGACCGCGGCCAGGGTCCGCAGGAGCGTCCCGTCGGGGTCCGCCGCCAGCAGCGGGCCGAGCACCACCTCGGCCGGGGCTCGCAGGGCCCCGGCGGGCAGCGCGGCCAGCAGCCCGGCCGGACCCATCCGGTCGGCCCGGACGATCTGACCCGTGGGGGCCACGAAAGCCGCCGCGACCGCCCCGAGCAACGACTCCCGCACCCCCGCCAACCCCACCGCGCCCGCGCCGACCCCCGCCGAGCAGGGGACCGGCAGCACGGGGAGGACGCCGGCCAGCGCGGCGGCGAGCGCCCCGGGCCCCAGCGCCGACCAGCCGACCCAGCCGTCGCCCCTGCGGAATATCGGCCCCGGCCCGACCGAGGCCGCGACCACCGCCCGGACCGTCTCCGGATCCCCCTGAACCGGTTCCCCGTGGGCCGGAGCGCCCCGGACGGGGCCTCCCGGGACGGGGCCTCCCGGGACCGGGCCGCCCGGGACCGGGTCGGCGGGACGGATCGCGTAGCCGGTGAGCGGCCCGGCCGTCGGCCACCCCAGGGCGGCCGCCCCGGCGAGCGCACCGTCTTCCTCGGGGACGCCCGCCTGCCCGCCGCCGGCGCCCGCCCCGGCAGCGTACGGCGCCCCGTGCCGTTCACCGGCCGGGCCGGGCCCCGGGGTGCGCAGCCCCCCGTCGGCCCCCGCTCCGTGGGCCCCGGGACACGCGGCGGCCGGGTCCGCGTCCCGGAGCAGCCGCTCGGCGAGCGCGGCCTGACGGGCGGCGTCCTGGAACGCGGCCAGGCGTTCGGCGGTGGCCGACGCGGTCAGGGGGGCGACGGCCAGGGCCAGGACGGTGCGGACCACGGCGGGCCAGCCGGGCGAGCGTGCGGAGCCGCGCGCGGACAGGGTGCCCAGCGGCCTGCCGTCCGGGCTGGGCACCGTCACCTCGGCCAGCACCGTGGCCTCCGCAGGCCCGCCCCGGTGCCCGCGACCCGCCAGGCGCACCCCGTACGGGTCGAGGAAGGCCACCGCGGTGCCCTGCAGCTCGGCGTTGAGGGTGCCGAGCACCCGGCGCACCGAGCCGCCCGCCTCGGCCAGGCGGGTCGCGCAGCGGGCCACGAGCTGGGTTCTGGCCGCCTCGGGCCGGGCCGCGGCGGACGCCACCCGGACCGCCGTGACCAGCGGATCCTCGTCAACGAAGATCAACGTGACGCCGAGGCGCTCCGCCAGCACCGCCTCCGAGCCGGCGGACACGCCGCCGGAGGGGGCGATGACGCACGCGGCGGCCTGCTCCCAGGCCCGGCGCATGGCCATCTCCACCGCCCAGCCTCCGCTGGCCGCCCTGCCGGTCAGCACCACCGCGGTGTGCGGCGTCACCGTCCCGAACACCGCCGGCTCGTCCACGATCCGCACCTGGTGCACCGGGTTCTCCCCCGTGCCGTACATCCGCGCCCCGGCCAGCGGGCCGCCGTTGACCAGCTCCGCCACGGTGACCGGCGCCTCCCAGGCGGTCCCGCGGTCCATCACAGCGGCACCCCGAAGGCTCGCAGGCCGCCCAGTGCGCGGCCCCGCCCGGTGTGCCACGCGGGTGCCGCCACGACCACCATGACCTCCACCTCCATGCCCGGCCCCGCCTTGTCCACGTCCACCACCGCGCCGTCCGCCATCGAGATCATGCAGATCTGGTCGGGCGCCATCGCGACCGGCGCGCCGTCGGCGAGGGCGAGGACGATCTCGTTGTGCGCCTCCAGCCGGACGAGCCTGCCCAGACCCTCCGACTCCCGCACCACGATGCTGGCCGGCACCGACGGCATCGTCAGGTCGGCGCCGTGCCCGGTGCTGCCCTCCACCGCGACGATCCGGCCCCGGCACAGGGTGCGCACCCCGTACGGCGCGGCGAGGGAGCGCGGCGCGCCCGGCACCCCGGCCCGCAGCAGGCGGCTGACCGTGCCGGGGACGAGGACCTGTGACAGCACGCCCGCCGTCATCGGGTAGCAGGCGGCCACCGCCCAGCCGCCCAGTGAGAGCACCACCGGGCGGACCAGTCCCTCCACCCGATCCGGCGCGGTGTCCACCACGACCAGGTCCCCGGCCGGGCCCGCGAGCGCCAGCGGGGCGGCGCTCACCCCGCCCAGCGTGTACGTGGTCTGCTCCACCAGCGGGAAGACCCGCCCGGTGCCGTCGCCGTCCACCAACGGGACGGCCAGCAGGGCCGCCGTGATGACCGGGAGCAGCGCGTTCTCCGCGGCCAGGTTGAGCGCGACGACCGCGCCCGCCGTGCGGCCGAGCCGCCGCTCCAGACCGCGCACCGCGCGCACGGGCTCGTCCCCGGCGGGCAGTTGCTCGCCCAGCGCCGCGGTGGAGCCGACGAGGCTGATCGCGACGGTGAGCGTCTCCGGTGGCAGCCCGGCGGCGTCCGTGACCGGCACCGCGGCCCCCTCGGCGAGCAGCGCCCCGGCCCAGTCGAGGGCAAGGTGGAACGATGATTCGGCGGCCCCGGTCGCGAAGAGCCGGGATCCGGCCGCGTACACCCCGAGTGAGTCGCGGTCGATCACCGGACGCGCCCCCGCCGGCCTCATGGGGTGGCCCCCTCCGCCGTGACGCGGACGCGGTAGAGACCGTCGGGCAGGTAGGAGAGCGGGTTGACGGTGGTGGCGGCCACCCGGGCGGAGCCGGGGGCGGCCCCGGCGCTGACCACCCGGGTCAGCGCCTCGTCCCGGGCGTCGTCGAGCGCCCGGTCCAGCTCGGCCCGGCCGCGGGCCTGCACGATCCGCTCCACCTCCGCGACCGGGGCGGCCAGCGCCGCGCCGTACGCCACGGCCAGCTCCGCCCGGCCGGGCACCGTCCAGCCGGGGCCCGCCTCCCCCGCCAGCGGTCCCACGGCCACCCCGGTGTCCGCCTCGACGGTGAGCGGCAACGGCAGGTTGACGCGGACCGGCAGGTCGGACCGGGCACCGGTCCTGGGCAGGCCGCCGGTCACCATGCCGGTCCGCACCGCGGTCGCCGCCGCGCCCTCCCCGCCGGTCCGTCCGACGCCCGGCGCGGCGGCCCGCCGATCGCAGGTCGCGGGCCTGCGCTCCTGAACCGCCGTGTCGGACAACCCGGCCAGGGTGGCGCCGCCGCGGAGCGCGCAGGTGAAGGCCCCCAGGTAGCAGACCAGGGGGTAGCGGCGGAAGTAGTGGGCCGAGACGAGCCCGCTGCCCGTTCTGGCGAAGAACAGCGGGACGCCGGGTAGGTCGCGCCCGAGGCGGGCGGCCAGGTCGTCCGCGTACGGGCCGAGCGCGGCGTTGAGGATCGCGCTGTTCTCCCGCTCGCGCAACCCCACCTGGCCGAACTCGTACGACAGGGTGATCCGCGCGCCCGGCACCTCGGCCGCGACGATCTCCGCGACGGCCAGCTCGTGCTCGGCGAGCACCGGCGAACCGGTCGCCGTCACCGCGAAGTCGGTCAGGCCGCATCCGGCCGCGAACTCCGCCACCGCGGCGGAGTCCAGCTCCGCGACCGGCCGGCCGGTGAGGCTGTGCCCACCGCGCACGACCACCGCCCGGCCCGCCCCCTCCGGCCAGCCGGTCAGCGGCCCGAGCGCCGGGGGGCACGGCCCGCCGACCCGGATCGCCGCGACCGGCGCGAGGCGTACGGTGTCGAGATCCACCGCGACGCACACCGCCCGGACCGGCGTCCCCCACACCGCGGCGGGCCGCACACCCCCGGGTGCGCGGGTGGGGATCGGACCCTCCGGGACGCCGTCACGGAGCGCCGCGACCACGGTCGCGGGCGCCCCGAGATCGACGCCGAGGATCATTCGAGGCCGCGCCCCTCGGTCTCCGGCAGCGGGATCGCCAGCAGCGCGGTGACCACCATGAACGCGTTGATCACCAGCATGGTCGCGGTGAAGCCGGTGGCGTTGGCCAGGAGCACCCCCACGGCCGAGGGGGCCACGGTGGTCGCCACGAGCTGGGAGGCCGTCGCCCAGGAGTAACCCGTGCCGCGCAGCGAGGTCGGGTAGAACTCGCCGTTCCAGGTGTTCCACACCCCCCAGGCGCCCAGGCCGAAGAACGACATCGCGAAGTTGCCGGCGTACAGGCCGGTCGTCGTGGACGCGGTGGCGAAGGCCAGGCCGCCGAGCGCCGCGGCGACCACGTAGACCAGGAACACCTTCTTGCGGCCGAAGCGGCCGGTCAGCAGGGAGGCGCTGACATAGCCGGGGATCATCATGAGCGCGCTGAGCGCGGCGAAGCCGAGGCTCGCGTCCATGCTGAGGCCCTTCTGCTGCAGCAGCGTGGGCAGCCAGGTCTGCAGGCCCCAGTAGCCCCAGTTGAAGGCGAAGTTCAGCAGGATCATCACCACGGTGACCGTGCGGAGCCTGCCGCGGAGCAGGTCGAGCGGGCGGCCGGGACGCTCGGCGGCGACGGTGAAGACCGCCTCGGCGTCCGGGCTGCCCAGGGCGCGCAGGACCGCACGGGTTTCGTCCTGGTGGCCCCGGGCGGCCAGCCAGTACGGCGACTCGGGCACCCAGGCCCGGATCGCGAACGCCCAGAGCCCGGCCGCGGCGCTGGCGAGGACGACCACGTGCCAGCCGAGGTGCCCCAGGAGAACCGAGGCGCCGATGGCGGCGAGCATGCCGATCGGCCAGCCGATCGACAGGTAGACCGCCGCCCGGCCCCGGACGGGGGTGGGCAGCAGTTCCAGGAAGTAGGGGAAGGTGATCGTGTAGACACCGGCCAGGGCGAGCCCGGAAAGCACCCGCAGCCCGATCAGCGTCTCCACGTTCGGCGCGAACGCCGAGGCCAGCGCGATCACCCCGTAGGCGAGCAGGGACCAGAAGGAAGCCGGGCGGCGGCCGATCCGGTCGGCGACCGGTCCCCAGACCAGCGAGCCGGGGATCATGCCGAACGCGACGGCGGACAGGATCAGCCCGATCCCCGCCTCGTCGACGCCGAAGGCCGAGCCGAGGTCCGTGGAGACGTAGATGAGAGCGAGCTGCTCCCACGACTCGATGACGAACGCGACGAACAGGGCCAGCGCGATCAGCACGTGCCGGCGGGTGAACGGCATCCTGTCGAACGCGGCACCGATGGGCAGCGTCGGGGTTTCGGTGGCGGTCATGGGGCTCCTCGGAAGGGGGGCGCTCGGAAGGAGGCGAAGTCCTGCCGCACCATAGGACCGGCCTCCTCCCCCCATGCCTTGCACATCGCACGCCTCGGCTCCCCGAGGCGTGCACTCCGCCCTTCCGAGCAGGATAGTCGCAGATCAGCTGGTGTTCCCGCGGACCGGTTCACCCGGTGCGGCCGTCCACCGCGGAGGGATCCGCCACAGCGGGATTCACCGCTGAGAGATCCGCCGCGGAGGGATCCGCCGCGGAGGCGTCCACCCGCACCGCCCGGAGGAGAATCGCGGCGAACACGGCCGTCACCGCCATGAGGACCGCGCCCAGGAGCGCGGCGACCTGCATGCCGCTCGTGAAGGCCGTCCGGGCGACGTCGAGCAGTTCCGCCGCGGCCTGCTCCGGCAGCCGGGCGGCCACCCCGACCGCGCCACCGAGGGTTTCCCGGGCCGCCTCGGCCTCGCCCGGGGACAACCCGACCCGCCCCGCCGGGGCGGACTCCCCGCGGTAGACGGCGAGGCCGATGCTGCCCAGGATCGCGATGCCCAGCGCGCCGCCGAGCTCGGTGGCGGCCTCCAGGACCGCCGAGGCGGAGCCGGCGCGCTCCGGCGGGGCGACCGCGACGATCATGTCGGAGGCCACCGCCTGCACCGCGCCGATCCCCCCGCCCAGCAGGAACAGACCGGAGATCAGCAGCCACCGGCCCGAACCGGCGTCGAGCTGGCTCACCACCAGGAAGCCCGCGGCGCCCAGCGCCATGCCGCCGCCCATGATGCACCCCGGGCGGATCCGCTGGGCGATCACGGCGGCCAGGATCGAACCGGCCAGGGCCGCACCGGCCGCCGGGAGCGTCAGCAGCCCCGCGACGAACGGCCGCAGCCCCAGCACCATCTGCAGGTACTGCGTGATGAAGTAGAACAGGCCCACCAGCGCGAAGACGGCGAGCGTGCTCGTGATCAGCGACATGGTGAAGCCCCGGCCGGCGAACAGCCGCAGGTCGAGCATCGGGTCGGGCAGCCTGCGCTGCCTGTGCAGGAACCCGGCGCCGACCGCCAGGCCGGCGGCGACGCTCAGCACCGCCACCGGGCCGAAACCGCCGGCGGCGAACTGCTTGACCCCGTAGACGATCGGCAGCACCGCCGCCAGCGACAGCACGGCGCTGAGAAGATCGAACCGGCCGGGGCGGGGGTCGCGGTACTCGGGCAGCAGGATCGGGCCCAGCACCAGGAGCAGGGCCATGACGGGCACGTTGATCAGGAAGACCGAGCCCCACCAGAAGTGCTCCAGCAGCCAGCCGCCCACGATCGGCCCGAGCACACTGCCCCCGGCGAAGCTCGCCGCCCACAGGGCGATGGCCATCCGACGCTGCCGCTGGTCCTGGAACATGTCGCGGATCAGCGCGAGGGTCGGCGGCATCAGGCTCGCCGCCGCGGCGCCCTGCAGCGCACGGGCCGCGATGAGCAACTCGGCGTTGGGCGCGTACGCGGCGATGACCGACGTGACGCCGAACGCGGTGGCCCCGGACAGCAGCAGCCTGCGGCGGCCGATCCGGTCGCCCAGGGTGCCCATCGTGATCAGCAGGCCGGCCAGCAGGAAGGCGTAGATGTCGACGATCCACAGCAGCTCCGGCCCGGTGGGCTTGAGCTCGGCGCCGAGGAAGGGCAGGGCGAAGTACAGCACCGTCACCGTCACGGAGACGAGTAGGACGGGCAGGACCAGCACGGCGAGCCCCAGCCACTCTCTCCGTCCGGCTGCCCTCACGTCTCGTATCACGGTCCCAACTCCTTGAGTACGTTGTACGCACAGCGTCGCATACATCGTACGCACAATCTCCGGAAACGGACAACGACCAGTTCCACGGGGAACCGCGAACGAACCTCATCGCGAATCTCCGAAGATAGCGGCGCACTCCTCCCACCACTCGCCCGATCCGCATTATCGTCACACTCGCGCCCGCTATTACGTCACAGAATCCATATGTTAGAGTTTCGTCACACTCAGCCCGGTGTGACAGAAACGAGCGAGGAGCCCATGTTGACGTGCGCACAGTGCGGGAAGCCGTTGCAGGCCCCGCCCCGGGGGCGGCGCCCCCGGTACTGCTCCCGGGCGTGCCAGGCGCGGGCTTACCGGTCCCGCGCCGCCGAGCGCATCGCACCGCCCGCCACCGAATCGCCCGCCGCCGGATCGCCCGCCGGACCGCCCACCGAACCATCCGCCACCGGATCGTCCGCCGCCCGTACGGCGGCACCCGCCGTACGGGCCGCTCCCCCGCCCGTGGGCGACCGATCCGACGGCCACGGCGACGCCGGTGACGCCCGTCCCGCGACGGCCACGCCGGAGGATCACGAGCCGCGGAACGGGCTGAGCATCGAGCGGATCGTGCGCGCCGCGATCCGCATCGCCGACGCCGAGGGACTGGACGCGCTGTCGATGCGCCGTGTCGCAACCGAGCTGGGCGCGGGCGCGATGTCGCTGTACCGCTACGTGCTGGGCAAGGACGCGCTGATCGAGCTGATGGTGGACGCCGTCTTCGGCGAGAACGCGTACTCGGCCCCTGTTCCCGGGGACTGGCGCACGAGGCTGGAGACGGCCGCCCGACGGGAGTGGGCGATGTACTCCAGGCACCCGTGGGTCCTGCAGGTCATCGCCACCCCCCGGCCGCCGCTCGGACCGAACGTGCTGGCCGATATGGAGTGGACGATGCGCGCCCTGGACGGCCTGGGCCTCGGCCCGAGGACGATGCAGTGGGTGGCCATCATGGTGAGCGCCCAGGTGCAGGGCGCGGCGCTGCTGCTGGTGAACGAGGCGGAGACCGAACGACGCACCGGCGTCACGACGCCGCAGTGGCGCGCGTCGAAGACGCCGATGCTCCGGGAGATCCTGGAGTCCGGCCGGTTCCCGATGCTGTCCCGGCTCTACGCCGAGCAGGGTGACCAGATCGACATCGACGAGTGGTTCGAGTTCAGCCTGCGGCGTCTCCTCGACGGCCTGGCCGTGCTGATCGAGAACGGGGAGCGGGAACCGGCGCGCGGCGGGGGGACGGATTCCGGGGACGGTTCCGGGAACCGTTCCGGGAACGGTTCCGGAGACAGGACGGCCACATAGGAGGCGTGGTCGTCCCGGAGACGTCCGGCGTGACCACCGATGCCGGGAAGTTTCTACACCTTGACGAAATTTCCTCTAAATCAGGTTATAAGGAATTCGCTGATGAAAATGAGGGAGGCGGCCATTCGGATGAGGTGGGCTGTTCCGCGATTCCCGCACGAGTCGCCCGCCGGAGGACCTGGGCGGGGAGCAGGCCGATAGATGGGATATGACCGGAATAACGCCGATGCCGGCGGGCATGAGCGCCGACGGCGGGTGACAGATCATTGGTCTGTCGCCAACGGGCAGGAGTCGCTCGGAGGCGGCGGGCGTCAGCGGATATAGCCTTGTGCCGTGACCGCCCGCGAGAACAACGCCTTTCACGGAAAAGCCCTCCGCGGCGAAACCGGCCCACGAAAGCCGGTGGACGGACGGCCGGCCGTCGGGGAAAAGACTCACGCGGGCCGCGCATGCCGTCAAACCCCTACCGGCGTCTCTCGCCCCCTGTTCCCGGGTGGCGAATTCACCACGATGGCCGGGGCTTCCCGCACCGGGGCGCACCTCCCGCGCCCGAAGACCGCGTCCTCGCGGTTCTCCCGGCGGCGGACGGCGGCCGTCCCTGTCCAGCGACCACAGCGAGGTGGATCTTTCGATGCGGGTTCTCGTCACCGGAGGTGCCGGGTTCATCGGCTCACACTACGTACGCACCCTTCTCGGGGCGGACGGGCCGGAAACAATCACCGTCCTGGACAAACTCACCTACGCCGGTAACCTCGCCAACCTCGACGAGGTTCGCGACAGCGACCGCTTCACGTTCGTCCAGGGTGACATCTGCGACGCGGAACTGGCCGGCAAGCTCGTCGCCGAGCACGACCAGGTGGTGCACTTCGCCGCCGAGTCCCACGTCGACCGGTCCATCCTCGGCGCCGCCGAGTTCGTCCGGACCAACGTGATGGGCACCCAGACGCTCCTCGACGCGGCGCTCCATGGCGGGCCGACGACCTTCGTGCACGTCTCCACCGACGAGGTCTACGGCTCGATCGCGGAGGGTTCCTGGCCGGAGACCGACCCGCTGCGGCCCAACTCCCCCTATGCCGCATCCAAGGCGGCCGGCGACCTGCTGGCGCTCTCCTACCACCGCACCCACGGCCTGGACGTGCGGGTGACGCGCTGCTCGAACAACTACGGGCACCACCACTTCCCCGAGAAGGTCATCCCGCTGTTCATCACGAACCTGCTGGACGGCGAGAAGGTCCCGCTCTATGGCGACGGCCTCAACGTCCGCGACTGGCTGCACGTCGACGACCACGTCCGGGGCATCGAACTGGTCCGCGCGGCGGGCCGGCCCGGCGAGGTCTACAACATCGGCGGCGGCACCGAGCTGACCAACCGCGAGCTGACCGACATGCTGCTCGCGGCCTGCGGCGCGGACGAGAGCATGATCGACTACGTGGACGACCGCAAGGGCCACGACCGCCGTTACTCGGTCGACTGGACCAAGATCCGTGACGAGCTGGGCTACCGCCCGCGCAAGGACTTCGCGACCGGCCTGGCCGAGACCGTGGCCTGGTACCGCGAGAACCGCGCCTGGTGGGAGCCGCTCAAGGCCGGTCTGGGCGCCGGTTGACCCGTGGCTGCGGCAGGCCGCCGGACGATCGGGCTCAGGGCCGCCCCGGCACCCACCCGGGAGCTCGCCGCGACCGGTCGCGGTGAGCTCCCGGGAAACCCGCCAAGACCGGGACGGCGGATCCCGGGCAGACCCACCAAGACCGGGACGACGAGTTCCCGGGAAACCCGCCGCGACCGGGACGGCGGATCCCGGAAAGCCCGCCGAGACCGGGACCGCGGATCCCGGGCAGACCCGCCGTGGCCGAGGACGCGAGCGGGTCAGGATCCGAGCGGTCCGTCAGGCCGGAGTTTGGCGTAGAGCCGGCGGCACTCCTCGTAGTCGGGGAGCAGGCCCTGCCGCAGGGCCTCGGCGAGGGTGGGGGCCGCGGCGTCCTTGGCGGACAGCAGCGGCGTCGCCTCCGCCGGCCAGGCGATGCCCAGCCCGGGATCGAGCGGGTGGATCCCGTGCTCGCGCTCCGGCGCGTACCCCTCGGAGCAGAGGTAGACCACGGTGGCGTCGTCGCTGAGCGCCATGAAGGCGTGGCCCAGCCCCTCGGAGATGTAGACGGCGCGGTGGTCCCGGTCGTCCAGGCGGACCGGTTCCCACCGCCCGAAGGTGGGTGATCCGGCGCGGATGTCGACGACCACGTCGAGGACCGCGCCGCGCACGCACGTGACGTACTTGGCCTGGCTCGGCGGCACGTCGGCGAAGTGGACGCCGCGCAGCGTGTCCCGGCGGGAGATCGAGCAGTTCGCCTGGGAGAGGACCAGGTCCTGGCCGGTGGCCTCGCGGAAGGCGCCCCCGCGGAACCACTCGTGGAAACTGCCCCGGTCGTCGGGTAACACCGTGGGTTCGAACACCCACGAACCCTCGATGCCGAGTGGACGCATGCTGATCTCCTTCCCTCAGGCCGTCCCTCTCCTGCGCCGCGGGCCACCGCGTTCCCGGGAGGTGGATCGGGAGCGCGCGAGACCGTGGGTGCGGGAGGGGCGAGGCGAGATACGCGCGCCGGGCGCCTGTCCTCTCCCTGCGGAGTCCGCAGGACTCCCCAGCGGAGTCTCCAGGAGCACCGCCGCCTTGGGAACCCCTGATCACCCTCCCGGGGCGCCGCGCGCGGCACGGCGTGTCACACGGTCGCCCGGCACCCCTCCGGCCTGCGAGAACCCTCCTGGAGCACCAGGTCCGTCGGCACGCTCCCTTTCCCGGCCCTTTCTCGGAAATCGGGGTGGGGTTAACCCGGGCCCGCCGGACGCGCGGCCGGCGTCCGCCCGGCGGCCGGGCAGCGATCATGACCGGCGGGCCCGGCCGGTGGTCCCGCCGTCCGGTCCGGTGGCGCCCCGGCAGCCGCGAAGCGCCGGAGACGCGTAACATCGGCGTTCTGCGGCATTCATTCACTCCATGCTCACGGACACAGAGGACCATGAACGACTCCTTCACCCCCGCCGCCCGCGCGGCGGCAGGAACGGCAGGACCGGTCGAGATCCCCGCGTGGCGGCGGTCTCCGCGACCGGAGATCGGTGGCGGACGGCCCGGCACCGCCGCGTCCGCGCCCGCGTGGGTGGAGGCGTCATGACGGACCCGCTGCGCAACCCCGTGAAGAACTACGACTGGGGGTCGCACACGGCCATCGCCACGCTGACCGGCCGGCCCGCCCCCACGGAGCAGCCCGAGGCGGAGATGTGGCTGGGCGCCCACCCCTCCGGCTCCTCGTCGGTGCTGCGGGAGGGGACGTGGCGCTCCCTCGCCGAGACGGTGGCCGCGGACCCGCGGGCCGAACTGGGCTCGGCGACCGTGGAACGGTTCGGTGAGCGCCTGCCGTACCTGCTGAAGCTGATCGCCGTGGACCTCCCGCTCTCGCTCCAGGTCCACCCTTCCCAGGAGCAGGCCGCGGAGGGGTTCGCCCGGGGAACCTACGTCGACCCGTTCCCCAAGCCCGAGCTGATCTGCGCGCTGACCCCGTTCACCGCGCTGGCCGGGTTCCGCACCGGGGACGAGGCCGCGACGCTGATCGGCGGGCTGGGTGTGCCGGAACTGGAGCCGGTCGTCGCGTCACTGGCCTCGGGGGACATCTCCGCGGCGCTGCGCGAGCTGGTGGAGTGGCCGAAGGACGGCAGGGCCGGCCTGGTCGCCGCCATCGTGCGCGCCGCCTCCGCCGCCGGCGGCCCCGATCACGAGCTGGTCGTCCGGCTGGCCGGCATCCACCCCGAGGACCCGGCCTGCCTCGCCCCGCTGTTCCTCCAGCGCCACGAGCTCCAGCCCGGCCAGGCGCTGTTCCTGGGCGCGGGGGTGCTCCACTGCTACCTGAGCGGCTTCGGCGTGGAGATCATGGGCGGCTCGGACAACGTGCTGCGCGCGGGCCTGACCAGCAAGCCGATGGACGTCGAGGAACTGCTGCGGGTCACCGACCCCTCGGTCTCGCCCCTGCGGGTGGAGCCGTCGGGCAACCTCTACCGCACCCCCGCGCCCGAATTCCGCCTCGGCACGACCGTCCCTGGTGCCGGGCTCACCCTGGAAGGCGGGGTGCCGCGCATCCTGCTGTGCACCGAGGGCGAGGTCGAGGCGGGCGGGCGGACGCTGCGGCCGGGCGAGTCCGCCTTCGCCGCGGCCGGCTCCGGCCCGGTCGAGCTGCGCGGCTCCGGCACGGTCTTCTGGGCGGAGCCGGGCATCGGCTAGACGGCCCGGACGGGTCCCGGGCCCGCCCCGGAACTCGGCTCCCGGCCGGAACGCGGCCCCCGGACCGCCCCGGAGCCGGACCCCGGGCCGGAGCATGGGCCCCGGCCCCGGGCTGCTGTGGCTGGCCGGGCTCGGGCAGAGGGCCGCGGCCTCCGCCTTCTTCCCGTCGGCGAGCGCCCTGGTCGCCCGGCTCAACCCGGGGCCGGGCGCCGTCCCCGCCGGCGTCGTCCTCGCGGCCGGCACGGCCTTCGGGGCGATGTGGTACCGCCTGCCCCACCCGCGCGCCCGCCGGAGGGACGCCGGCCGGCGGTGTCGCCGTGCCGCCGGCCCGGCTCCGTTCCCGGGGCGCTAACGGCGCCCGGCGTGAGTCACCACCGGAACGGCACGGACCACGACCGGAACGGCGCAGGTCACGGCCCGAACGGCGCAGGTCACGACCGGAGCGGCGGGCACTGGCCGTGGTCCGCCGGTTACGCAACGAGACCCGTTCGTGAGGTAGGGTGAGGTCACCTAGGATATTTCGTGCGTTGGCATCAGGGCTGGCGTCGCCCGAGGCGAATCGCAATCGCGGTCCTTCAAGACCGAGGCAGACCGGTCGATCATGATGCCCACGCTTCTCTACCACACCACGCCGGCCACGGCGTTCTCCTCCTCCGTCTCGACGGCCGGGTCTCCCTCGGTACGGCTGAACCTCGATCTCGTGCTCGGCCATCGCGGCGCCGTGGACGGGACATGGTGGCCGTGCTCGCGAAATGCCGCCGCGGAGCTACCCGGTCTCATCGCAGCCGTCGACGAGCGGCTGCACCGGGTCACCGCGCGGGTAACCCTCGATCCGGACGCCTGGGACGGCATCCCGTCCCACGTCCAGGCCCGGGGCCGCCTCGTCGAGGTGGGACGGTCGCGGAACGCCGACCCCCGCCTGGTCAGGTTGACCACGACGACCATCGGGTACGTCAACCTGCTGGTGACGGCGCCGGACATGGTAAGCGCCCGGCCGAACGACGCGTTCGGGACGGCCGCCTCGGGTGAGGGACGCTTCCGGCGGCCCGACATGCTCACGGACCGGGAGCAGGATGCGGCCGGGTTCCGGGTCTCGGGCGACCCCGGTCACGCCGTCCGGCGTGCCGAGGGCAGTCAGACCGTGAACTGCGCCTCCGCGATCTGACAGCGCGACCAATCGCGTGCCCCCCTACCCCCGGCGGGGACGGCCCCATGCCGCCGGCCGGTTGCCCGCCCCTTTCTCACCACCGTTGGAGATCTCATGACCACCGCCGTCCACGCCGCGGACCGGACTCGGGCGAGCCTCCTGGCCGCCTGCCGGCCCGCTCACACCATCGTCAGGCTGCAGGGCGAGATCGACATCGGCACCGGGCCGGCGCTGCGCAAACGCCTGCGCAACGCACTCCAGCGCAGCGCGGACCTGCTCATCCTCGACCTGTCGGAGGTGTCGTTCTGCGACGCCTCCGGGCTGACCGTACTGATCGGCATCCAGCGCCGTGCCAGGCAGTCCGGCATCACGCTCTTCCTCATCTCACCTCAGCCGCACATGGCCAGGCTGCTGAGCATCACCCGCCTGGATCGCAGCTTCATGATCCATCCCACGCTGTCCGGCGCGCTCGCCTCCAGGCACCGCGACCCGGCTGCCGGACGGGCCCTCCCGGGCACCGGACAGATCATTCACCGGTTCAGATCGTTTCTCTGACATCGTGGAAAAATTCGGGAAGCAACGGCGGAGATATCCACCGAAAATGCCGGGCGCAAGACGGCAAGCAGCCATGAAAAACACCTGAGCCCACACCACGATCGGGTGTGGGCTCAGGTGGGCATCCGCCGGAAAATCAGAGCGCCGTGACCTTCTCGGCCTGCGGCCCCTTGGGACCGTTCGCCGTCTCGAAGACGACTCGCTGGTTCTCTTCCAGACTGCGGTAGCCACCCGTGGTGATCGCCGAGAAGTGCACGAAGACGTCGGCGCTCCCGTCGTCAGGAGCGATGAACCCGAACCCCTTCTCGGCGTTGAACCACTTCACGGTGCCTTCAGTCACTGCTTCTCCCTCTGTGGAGTCTCACCGGACCGCCATGGCGACGGCCAGAAGATTGCGTTACGGGCCACTTTGCGCCAGCCCGGTCAGGAGAAGCGAGAAGCCCGCTGCCGAAAACTTCCCACGGGCGCTTCAAAAACGTTCGAGGAAAACCAGACCGCAACACATGAAAAGTACATGCTCAATGGAGGGGTGTCAATCTCCGGGTAATTCATCGCCAGATCCGGCCGGTGGACCCGGGATGGGATCACTTTTCCCGGCGCGGATCCGCGTGCAGGCGGATCCGAATGCCCGAGGAGGTTTCCTCCATCGTGAAGCGCGCGGTGGAACTGCCCCCCGCCGGCATCATCGCCTCGTACAGTTCGGCGTTGCTGATCTCTATGGCACCGCCCGCCCGGTGGATCATCACCAACATCATGGCTCGGATATCGGCGTCGCTGGGCTCGCTCATCGTGACCTCCAGGCCTGATCCGCCGATCGAGCCTCATCGTCCTGGCGCACACCCCAGCCGGTGGCGCGTCTCTCGCCATCGGAGTCCGTGGGGATCTCGCCGCGGCCGGTCGGAGCAGGATCTCGCGGCAGGAGCCGCGACGTCGCGACAACATGCTGCGCGAAACGGCGGATCTCGCGCCTGTCAGCCTACCTCTCGCGGCATGCCGTCATGCGGAGTCACCAAAAGACTTCAGAAGCCGCACCTCTTCCGCCGTACCGGCTCGCCATCCACCCACCGGCTCGCGGGCGCCGGCCCGGATCGGCCGAAGAGCCGCCGCCGGCCCCTGCGGGCCACGTAACGCCGATCGATATCAAGGTTTATTTATATAAGCGAATGCTGATACATTGCCGATCCGTGGACACGCCCGCCATCCCGTACGCCGGTCTCGCCGGAGCCGCCCGGCACGGGCGGAACGCCGCACGGGACCGCCGGCGTGCGGTGCACCGAAGACGAAGGAGACGAGGAAACGATGATCGACATCATCGGTGAGATCAACGCCGTCCATCGCGAGACCGGCCGTCGGCGCATCCCCGCGGGCGAGGGCCGCACCGTCCTGGTGCGGCGGAGCTACGACGCCCCGGTGGAGGACGTCTGGGACGCCCTCACCGACCCCGACCGGATCGGCCGCTGGTTCCTCCCGGTCACCGGCGATCTCCGTCCTGGCGGGAACTACCAGCTCAAGGGCAACGCCGGGGGCGAGATCCTGCGCTGCGAGCCGCCGCGCCTGCTCAAGGTGACCTGGGTGTACGGCGAGGATCCGGCCGAGGCCGACATCGGCGAGGTCGAGGTACGACTCTCCTCGGGTCCCGGCGGCGAGACGGTGTTCGAGCTCGAACACGCCGCGGTGGTCCCCGACGAGCGGTGGGCCGAGTACGGTCCCGGCGCCACCGGGGTCGGCTGGGACCTCGCCCTCCTCGGCCTGGGCCTGTACCTGCGCAACGGTGAATCCATCGAGGATCCCGACGCGTGGGACCGGTCGCCGGAGGGGACGCGGTTCATGACCGCCAGCAGCGACGCGTGGGGGGCAGCGCTCGTGGCCTCGGGCGCGACCCCCGAGGAGGCGGCCAAGGCCGCCGGGAACACCACGAGGTTCTACGTCCCCGCCTCGGACGGCGACGCGGACGCCTGACCACGCGGCGCCGGCCGGGACGTGGCCCGGCCGGCGCGAAGCCCGCTCAGATCACGGCGACGGCCGTGATCAGGCCGATGGCGACATGGGTGGCGGCCAGCAGGCGGGTCCCGGGCTGCAGGTCGGCCTCCTTGACCAGCGCGCGCACCGAGATCCCGGCCACCAGGTCGAACAGCAGCATCGCCACGGTCTGCACGGCGATGCCCACCAGGCCGAAGACCGCGGTGGCCAGCAGGCCCTCGTGCAGCGCGCCGCCGGAGGACCAGACCGACGCGGCCACGATCAGCCCGACGGCGGCCATGCCCGAGGAGGTGAGCAGGGTGGCGTTGGGGTTGCGCTCGGCGCGGATGATGGCGCTGAGCTTGCCGGGGATGGCCAGGTCCAGCGCGTAAAAGCCGATGATCAGCAGGATCACGCCGAGCATGGCGTAGCCCAGGATCGCGAGCGCGCCACGGCCCAGGGTCTCACCGAGGGGGGCCACCGCCAGAACGGTCGTCATATCTCGTCTCTCTTCTACAGGCTTCTACAGGCTTCTACAGGTCGATTCGGTCGCGACCCGGCCCGCCGTACCGCGCGCTCCTCCGGCAGTGCCGTACCGCGTGCTCCCCCGGCGCCCCGGACGGCATGCCGGTCACCCTCCGCTCGAACCACGTCCGCCGAAGCCGCCGCGCTGGATCACGGTGCCGCCGCGGCTGGAGATGTTGACGTCCGAGGGGCGGACCGTGGAGCCCAGGGACACCCGGTCACCGACGTAAACGCCGCTGTAGTACCAGTGATAGGCCTGGTACGAGCCGTGGCTGAACGTCTCGCCCGAGTCTTCCCGGACGCAGTAGGAGTCGTCGACGATCCGGTAGGAGCCGTCCTCCGCGCGCGAGTCCGCCTCCACGCAGTCGGCGTGGGTCTCCGGCAGGTCGTCATCGCTCTCCGCGCAGCCCGTGGCCACCACCAGGGAGATCGCGCCGAGGACCGCCAGTTTGACAGCGCTGGACGCCTTCGTTCCGCCTCGCGGCTCCTTCGGGGGAGAGCCCGCCGGCTCACGCCGCTTCACCGGCACGTCGGGCATCCTCATGGGCACATCGGTCTCACGTTCTGGCGCCGTCATCGCTTTCCCGCCGTGGTGGTCGCACGGCGGCCGGTCCCCGTCCCACGGACAGCACAAGTGTCGTGATCACCACTTGTCGATCGCTAGTGATCTACTTGGATCGGCCGGGACCCGGCGGGCTCTCTCCCGTGCCCCGTCTCGCCGAGTCCGGGCGCGGAAGGTCATCCTCCGCTCGAACCACGTCCGCCGAAGCCGCCGCGCTGGATCACGGTGCCGCCGCGGCTGGAGATGTCGACGTCCGCGGGGCGGACCGTGGAGCCCAGGGACACCCGGTCGCCGGCGCGCTTGCCCCCGTAGTACCAGTGGTAGGCGTGGTACGGGCCGGAGCCCGAGGAGCCCGAGTAGCCCGAGGAGTCGTGGTAGGTGTAGGTGTCCGACGAGTCGTAGGCGCACTTGCCGTCGTCGACAACCAGGTAGGCCCCGTCAGCGTCGAGCGAGTCCGACGCCACGCAGTCGGCGGTTATCCCCCGGTCCTCGTCGTAGTCGCTCTCCGTCGCGCAGGAGGCCGCGACCACCACGGAGACCATGCCGACCGCCGCCAGCGTGATGACATGGGACGCCTTCACGTCGTCCCACCGGCTCTTCCGGAAAGATCCCGCCGGATCAGGCTTCTTCTCCGGTGCGTCGGACGGCCCCGTGGACACGTCGAGGTCATGTTCTGGCGCGGTCATCGCTTTCCTGCCGTCGTGGTCGTGTGGCAGGCCGGCCTCCAGTCCGGCCTGCCGCACGACTGTCGCAATCACCGCTTGTCTCCCACTGGGAATCCGCTAAAGGAGTCCACTGGACGGATCCATGCGGAGCCGCCGGAACGCGGCATCCCCGCGCCCGCCTGTCCTCCCCCTCAGCCCTTCCCACACCCCGCTCACCTCGCCCGTCCGCCCCCCGTCACCCGGCGGGCGAGCGGCACGGCGCCCGGCGAAGAACGCTCTGGTTGAACACGACCCTAAACGCTAGTATTTATATGCATAAATTGCGCGAAAGGGAGGTCCCATGGCGGAGAACGCAACACCGCCCCACATTCCAGACCGGCTGGATGTCCTGGTGGTCGGCGCCGGGTTCTCGGGCCTGTACTCCCTGCATCGCCTCCGCGAGATGGGGCGCAAGGTTCACGTGATCGAGGCCGCCGGCGACGTGGGAGGCGTCTGGTACTGGAACCGCTACCCCGGCGCGCGCTGCGACATCGAGAGCGTCGACTACTGCTACTCGTTCTCCGACGAGCTGGTCCAGGAGTGGAACTGGACGGAGCGCTATCCGGCGCAGCCGGAGATCCTGCGCTACATCAACCACGTCGCCGAGAAGTTCGACCTGCGGCGCGACATCACCTTCGACACCATGGTGACCGCCCTGACGTTCGACGACGAGTCCGGCACCTGGACGGCGGAGACCGACCGGGGCGACCGCGTGACCGCGAATCACGTGATCATGGCGAGCGGCCAACTGTCCGTCGCGAAGCTCCCCGAGATCCCGGGGCTCGGCGAGTTCGCCGGCGACTGGTACCACACCGGGAACTGGCCGCACGAGGGCGTGGACTTCGGCGGCAGGCGCGTGGGCGTCATCGGCACCGGCTCGTCGGGCATGCAGTCGATCCCGCAGATCGCCAGGCAGGCCGCGCACCTGACGGTCTTCCAGCGCACCCCGCACTTCGCGGTCCCGGCGCGGAACCGGCCGCTGGACCCCGCCTACGTCGCGGACCTGAAGACGCGGTTCGAGGAGTACCGGGAGTTCGCGCGCAACCACCCCGGCGGGACGCACCGGGTGTTCGGCAAGGAATCAGCCCTGGACGTCGATCCCGGCACCCTGCGCGCGACCTTCGAGAAGCACTGGAACCACGGCGGCCCGGACATCCAGGCCGCGTTCCGCGACCTGACCGTCGACCGCGAGGCCAACGAGAAGGCGGCCGACTTCGTCCGCTCGAAGATCCGCGAGATCGTGCAGGACCCGCGGGTCGCCGAGCTCCTGTCCCCCAGGGGGTACCCCTTCGGCACCAAGCGGCTGGTGTTGGAGATCGACTACTTCACCACCTTCAACCGCGACAACGTGGAGCTGGTGGACACCCTCTCCACCCCCATCGAGCGCGTCACACCCGCGGGGGTGCGGACGTCCGATCGCGAGTACGAGCTCGACGCCCTCGTCTTCGCCACCGGCTTCGACGCGATGACCGGAGCCCTCCTGAAGATCGACATCCGCGGGGTCGGCGGGGTGACGCTGCGCGAGAAGTGGGCGGCCGGTCCGCGCACCTACCTGGGGCTCTCGACGGCCGGCTTCCCCAACCTGTTCTTCATCGCCGGGCCCGGCAGCCCGTCGGTGCTCAGCAACGTCCTGGTCTCCATCGAGCAGCACGTCGAATGGGTGACCGACTACCTGGAGTACATGCGCAAGAACGGCCTCGTCCGGTCGGAGGCGATCCCCGAGAAGGAGGACGCCTGGGTCGAGCACGTCAACGAGGTGGCGAACGCGACGCTCTACCCGATCGCCAACTCGTGGTATCTCGGCGCGAACGTGCCCGGCAAGCCGCGGGTCTTCATGCCCTACGTCGGCGGCGTCGGCCGCTATCGGCAGATCTGCGACGAGGTGGCGGCCAACGGCTACGAGGGTTTCCGCACCACCTGACCGGCGTCACCACCGGAAACCCCCATCCGGTGCTAATCTATTATCACCATTCATACCAAAGGAGGTCCAGCTCGTGGAGAGCCGGGAGTCCGTGACCGCCGCCGCGCCACTGGCCGGGGTCCGTGTCATCGAGCTGGGTTCCATGTACGCCGCGCCGACGGCCGGGCGGATGCTGCGCGACTTCGGCGCCGACGTGGTCAAGGTCGAGGACCCCGTCCACGGTGACTTCGCCCGGCACTGGCAGCCGGCGCACAACGGCCTCGGCATCGGCTTCGCCCGGCTGAACTCCGGCAAGCGCTCCGTCGGCGTCGACCTGCGCCGCGCGGAGGGCCGCGAGATCGTCAGGCAGCTGACCCGCGACGCCGACGTGGTCATCGAGAACTTCCGCCCCGGCCGCCTGGAGTCCTGGGGCCTCGGTTACGAGGAACTCTCCCGGGAGAACCCCGGCCTGGTCATGACGCGGGTCAGCGGGTTCGGCCAGACCGGCCCGTACCGCGAGCGCCCCGGATTCGGCACGGTCGCGGAGACCGCGAGCGGCTACGCCTTCCTCAACGGCTGGCCCCACACCCCGCCGACGGCGCCGCCGTTCGGCTTCGCGGACTCCATCGCCGGCATCTCCGCCGCCTTCGGCACGACCATGGCGCTGTACCGGCGCGCGGTGCGCGGCACGGGCTCCGAGGTCGACGTCGCGCTCTACGAGCCGCTCATGTTCATCCTCGGCGACGCCGTGCTGAACTACACCGCCACGGGCGAGATCATGCAGCGCCACGGCAACGCCTCCGGCGCCGCCTCGCCGCGGGGGATCTACCGGGCCGCCGACGGCGGGTGGCTCTCCATCGCCGCCTCCAACCAGACGATCGCCATGCGCCTGTTCGACGCGATGGAACGCCCGGAGCTCAAGACCGACGAACGGTATGCGACGAACACCGCGCGCATGGCCAACAACGACTCCCTCCAGGAGATCGTGATCGCCTGGGTCGCCTCCCGCCCCCGCGCCGAGGTCCTGGCCGTCCTGGAGGCCCACGAGGTCGTCGCCGCCCCCGTGAACGACTCCCGCGACATCACGCAGGATGCCCATTTCGCCGAACGCACCCTGGTCGACCTGGCGAACACCGTACTGGGCAAGGCGCTGACGCCCGGTCCGATCCTGCACATGAAGGACTATCCCGGACCGGCCTACGACGGCGTTCCGGCGATCGGCGAGCACACGTACGCCGTCCTGGGCGGCGAGCTGAAGCTGAGCGAGGAAGCCCTCGCCCGCCTGACCGAGGACGGGGTCGTCTCCGGTGGCTCCGCGCCCGCGGATCGGAGCGATCGATCATCATGAGCGCGCCCGCGGGTTCCCGGAGCACGAATGCGGCGGTCGCGGCCGGCACGCGCCGGCGCGGGCGCGCCATTGCCCGTGCGGCCCGCCGGCCGGTTTCCGAGCGTCTCCAATTGAACGCGACGGGCGACCTCCCCGCAGGTCCGACTCCGCTATTCACCGCCGAACCGAGTTCGCAACGGACGTCAGCGGTTACGCGCAAGCTATGGGATCATTTTTCAACATCGGCGACGCGTGAGGCGTCGGTATGGCTTACTCGGAGGTCTTGAAAATGGCACCGGTGTCATTGCGTCCGCAGAAGACAGCCATGCTCGTCGCACAGCGAATCGTCGCGGACATCAACCGCCGCGGCAACACCGTCGGCGACCGGCTGCCTCCCGAGCGCGTAATGCTCGACGAGTACGACGTGGGCCGCGGCACGCTGCGCGAATCGCTTCGCTTCCTCGAACTGCAGGGCGTCATCTCGCTGAAGCCGGGGCCCGGCGGCGGTCCGGTCGTGCAGCAGCCGGACGCCACCAGCCTGGCGACCACACTGACCCTGCTGCTCCAGTTCGAGAACGCGCCGTTCCGCACGGTCGCGGAGGCGCGCGCCGGGCTTGAGCCGATGATGGCCCAGCTGGCGGCCGAGCGGATGAGCGACGAGCAGCTCGCCGCCCTGAAGTCCAGCGTGGACACCATGCACGCGCACCTGGGCGACCAGGAGGTGTTCCTCGACGAGAACAAGCGGTTCCACGACATCATCGCCCACGGGTCGGGCAATGCCATGTTCGGATACCTCATCGACGCCCTTCTCGGAATCCTCGACGGATCCGCCATTGGCATCGACTATCCGGAGGTGCGCCGATCCGCGGTACACAAGGCGCATCTGCAGATTTATCAGGCGCTCGAGGCCCGCGACCCCGCGGCTTCCTCGGCCGCCATGGCGAGGCACATCACCGAATACCTCCGCTACGCCGAACGCAAGTTCCCCGAAGTGCTCGCCGCGCCGATCGTCTGGAGCAATGTGTAATAAAGCGCATTTGACCGATGCGCCGATAACGAAAGCCGTGGGCGGTGTCACCGGTCCGCGATACGCCGGGAACCCCGCGATACCCGCCACGGGGTTCCCGCCGATCACCGGCTGACCTCCCGCGTCAGCGGGACCACGGGGAATCGACGCCGAGAAGGCGCGCCAGGTTCCCGCCGAGCACGAGCTTGGTCTCGTCGTCGCTCAGGCCGAGCGCCTCGATCGCGGCGATCTCCTCGGCCGGCTCGGCCATCGGCCAGTCGGAGCCGAAGACGACGCGCTCGGCGCCGTGCTTACGGATCAGCCTCCTGACCCGTTCCGGCCGGAGCCGCGCCAGCGACGGCGGCCAGGACGTCTCCAGCACGACGTCGGCGCCGCACAGCATCTCCTCGGCGTCGTCGAGGATCTTGTAGCCGCCGAAGTGGCACGCGACCAGCCGCAGGTCGGGGAAGTTCCTGGCGATGTCGGCGATCATCTTCGGGCTGGAGAGGCTGTTGGCGTGCGCGTCGCCGCCCGCGCCGACGTGGGTGATGACCGCGATGTCGCCGCCGAAGGCCTCGAGGATCGGCCGGAGCCGCCTGTCGTCCAGGGCGAAGTTCTGGAAGAGCGGATGAAGCTTGACACCTCTGATGCCGTGCCGCCGGAGGCTGGCGAGGTTCTCCTCGGCGGAGAGGTCGACATGCACGGTGCCGAAGCCGAACCGCTCCGGCGACTGGAGCCCGGCGACGAAGGCGTTGACCTTGTCGACGTGCCTGGCCTCGTTCGCGATGCCGAGGCAGCAGCTCATCGCGACGCCGGCGTGCTCCATCTGGCGGGTCAGGCCGGCGACGGTGCCGTCCCCCCGGGCCCGCAGGCCGGGCAGCCGGTTGCCGCGGAGCGCGATCTCCGCGATCCGGTCCGGCCAGACGTGGGTGTGCGCGTCAATGATCATGAGAGCCTCACAGCTTGCCGACCTCGCCACCGTCGACGACGAAAGTGGCTCCGGAGGTGAACGACGACAGCGGCGACACGAGCAGGCAGGCGAGCGGGACGAGCTCGGCCGGGTCGGCCATCCGCCCGGCGGGGATCTTCGCGACCCGCCGCCTGAGCAGCTCGGGCGATTCGAGCACCGCCTTCTGCGCCTCGGTGACGAAGGCACCGGGCGCTATCGCGTTGACCTGGATGTTCTTGGACGCCCACTCCGCCGCCAGCGCCTCGGTCATCCGGATGACGGCGCCCTTGGACGTCGAGTAGCCGACGAGGACGGGCTTGCCGCGCAGGCCGGTCGTCGAGGCGATGTTCACGATGCGCCCGCCGCCTTGCGCGATCATGTGCCGGCCCGCGGCCTGCGCCAGCAGCATCGGCGCGATGACGTTGACCGCGAGCGTGTCCTTCCACACCTGCGGGTCCTGGTCGACGAACTTCCCGGCCGGGGCGATGCCGGCGTTGTTGATCAGGCCGTCGATCCGGCCGTGGCGTTCGACGACCTTCTCGACGAGGCCCGCCACCGCCGCCTCGTCGCGCATGTCGGCCTCGACGGCCGAGATCCGGCCGTCGCCCTTGGCCTCGACCTCGCGCAGGCCGTCCCGCGAGCGGGCGGCGGCCACGACGTACGCGCCCTCCGCCGCGAGCTCGACGGCGATCGCCGCGCCGAGACCGCGGCTGGCGCCGGTGACCAGCACGACGGTGTCGCGCAGTCGGAGATCCATCACGAGGCTCCCTTCGCCAGGCGGCGCGCGAGCGAGTCGAGCAGCACCTCGGTCGCCCCCTCGTAGACGCGCAGCGGGCGGGCGTTGCGGTACAACCGTTCGATCTTCGAACCGCGGACCAACCCGAACCGGCCCATCGCCTGCATCGAGCGGTCGACCACCCGGCCCGCGGCCTCGGTCGCGCTCACCTTCGCGATGGAGGAGTAGTCGAGATGGCCGAGCGGGTCCCGCCGGGCGAGGGACGCCGCGCGGTAGGTGACGGCGCGCGCCGACTCCACCTCCACCCAGGACAGCGCGAGGTTCTGGGAGACGGCGCCGAGGCCGATCAGCGGCCTGCCGAACTGCTCCCGCGTCGTGGCGTGCCGCAGCGCGACGTCGAGCGCGGCCTGGGCCAGCCCGACGGCGGAGCCCGCCACGGTGACCCGGAAGACCGCCAGGGTCTGCAGCATGAGCGAGAACGCCTTGCCCGGTACGCCCAGGCGGTTGCCCTCGGGGACGTGGACGTCGTCGAAGTGCAGCTCGCCGAGGATGTGCGGGGCGATCAGGTCGGCGCCCGGCCGGACGGTCAGCCCCGGGGCGTCGGCGGGCACCAGGACCATCGAGTAGCCCTCGCCCTCCCGGCCGAGGACGCAGTAGAAGTCGGCGGCTCCGCCGTTCGTGATGAACGACTTGCGGCCGTTCACCCGGACGCCCCCGGGGCGGCTCTCGACCGTGGTCGTCACACCCCGCAGGTCCGAGCCGACGTCGGGCTCGGTCAGGGCCAGCCCGGCGATCGCCTCCAGCCGTGCGACCCTCGGCAGCCAGTCGCGCTTGAGCTCCTCGGCCCCGCCGACGGCCAGGGAGTAGCTGCCGACCCCCTGCATGCCGAAGAGCGAGTCCAGGTGGGCCGAGCTGTACATCAGGGCTTCCCGGACGACGGCGATGGAGAGCGGGTCCAGGATCTCGTCCTCGCCGCCGTAGGCGGCCGGTACGACGTACCGGGTCAGACCGCTGTCCCGCAGCGCCGCGGCGACGCCGGGGTGAACGCGCACGAAGGAGTCCGCCTCGTCGGCGATGTCCTCGACCTGGGCCGCGACGGCCCGGGCGAGCTCCTGGATCTTCCGGTGGTGCGGACTCAGATCGAACATCGGTCCATCTTCCACTGACGTGTCTCCTGGTTCGTTGCGATGCGCCGTGGGACGGCCCGGCTCACCGGCGCTGGTCGAATCGCCGGCCGAGCAGCTCGGAGACGATCCTGATGCGCTGCATGGTCGGGGTGCCGCCCGCGATCGCCCAGCCGTGGGCGTCGCGGTGCAGCCGTTCGATGCCGTACTCCTCCGTGTACCCGTTGCCCCCGTGCAGCTGCATGGCGAGGTCGGACACCCGCTTGGCCATCTCGTTGGCGGTGCACTTGGCCAGCGACACCTGGAGCGGATCGGGCAGGCCGGTGCCCGCCGTGGCCGCGGCGCGCTGGAGCAGCAGACGTGCGGCCTCCACCTGGAGCACCATGTCGGCCAGGATCACCTGCACGCTCTGGAACTCGATCAGCGGCTTGCCGAACTGCTCCCGCTCCTCGACGTACTTGATCGTCCGGTCGAGGGCGGCCTGTCCGATCGCCAGGCTCATGGTCGAGTTCCCGAGCCGTTCGATCGAGAACACGCCGAACAACCGGCCGAAGTCTCCGGCGGGCACGACGACGTTCTCCTTCGGCACCTGGACGTTGTCGAAGATGACGTCCGCCGACGGGATCCCGCGGAAGCCCATGAGCCGCTCCGGCGGGCCGAAGCCGACGCCGGGCATCTCCCTGTCCACGACGAGCGCGCCGATCCCCTTCGCGCCCGGCGCGTCGCTCAGGCGGGCGTAGACCAGGTACTGGTCCGCCTCGCCGCCGTTGGAGATCCAGCGCTTGGTGCCGTTCAGCAGGTAACCGCCGTCGATCGGCTTGGCCGACGTGCGCATGTCCGTGGCGGCGGATCCGGCGTCCGGCTCGGAGATCGCCACGGCCATCGTCCGGTCGCCGCCGATGATGTCGGGCAGCCAGCGCTCGCGCTGCTCCTCGGTCCCGAGATGGTTGATCACCTGCGCCGGACCGGTGTTCGCCTCGAAGATCTGGAACGCGGCGGGCCGGCACACCTTGCCGAACTCCTCGATCACGGCGAGGGCCTCGGAGAGCGGGGAGCCCGAGCCGCCGAACCGCTCCGGATGGGCGATACCGAGGAAACCGAGGTCTCCCAGGCGTTTGCGCTCCGCGAGCGGGATCGGGCGCCGGTTCACGTCGAGGTCCTCTGCCATGGGCGCGTATATCTCGGTGGCGACGCGCGCCGCCAGGGCCCGGATCTCCCCATGCTCGTCGACAGGGTGAATGGTCACGGCATTCAACCTCCTTGATTGTAATGATTATCCTAGATTTGCGGCGACCGGGCGTCAACAGCGGGACCGCGACCCGGAACCCTGGACGTTCAGATGAATATCATGATAAGCAATATCCGGGAAAGGAGGCATCTGTTGAGCACGGAAGTTGTGATCGTCGACGCGGTCCGGACCCCGATGGGACGGGGCAGGCCGAACGGTGCCCTGGCGGACATCCACCCGGTCGACCTGCTCGCCCAGACCTTCACCGGCCTCCTGGCCCGGCACGACCTGGACCCGGGCACGGTGGACGACGTCCTCGTCGGGTGCGTGTCGCAGGCCGGCGAGCAGTCCGCGACCCCCGGCCGGATGGCCTGGCTGGGCGCCGGCCTGCCGGCGCACGTCCCGGCCGCGACCATCGACCGCAAGTGCGGGTCGAGCCAGCAGGCGATCCACTTCGCCGCGCAGGCGATCATGGCCGGCTGCTACGACATCGCCATCGCGGGCGGGGTCGAGTCGATGAGCAGGGTCGCGATGGGCTCGGCCCGGATGGGCGCCGACCCGTACGGCTCGCAGGTGGCGGAGCGGTTCGCGCCCGGACTCGTGTCGCAGGGCGTGGCGGCCGAGCTCGTCGCGGCGGCGTGGAAGATCGACCGGACCGCCCTGGACGAGTACTCCGTCCGCTCCCACCGGCTGGCGGCCGCCGCGCAGCACGCCGGCCTGTTCGACCGGGAGATCATCGGTGTCCGGACCCCGGACGGCCCGGTCGACCGGGACGAGACGATCCGGCCGGACAGCAGCGTCGAGGGCCTCGCGGCCCTGCGGGCGGTCTTCCGGCGCGACGACCTCGCCGAGCGGTTCCCGCAGATCACCTGGAGCGTGACCGCGGGCAACTCGTCCCAGATCACCGACGGCGCCAGCGCCCTGCTGCTGATGAGCCGGGCCAGGTGCGAGGAGCTCGGGCTCACCCCGAGGGCGAGGGTGCGGGCGATGGCGGTGTGCGGGGACGACCCGCTGCTCATGCTGACCGCGCCGATCCCGGCGACGCGCAGGATCCTCGAACGCTCCGGGCTCGGCCTGGACGACATCGACCACATCGAGATCAACGAGGCCTTCGCCTCCGTCCCCCTCGCCTGGCTCGCCGAGTTCGACGTGGACCCGGCCAGGGTGAACCCGCGCGGCGGGGCGATCGCGCTGGGACATCCGCTGGGCGCGTCCGGCGCCCGGATCATGACCTCCATGCTGCACGCCCTGGAGGACGACGACCGCCGGTTCGGCCTGCAGCTCATGTGCGAGGCAGGCGGAATGGCCAACGCCACCATCATCGAGCGTCTGTAGGCACGCTCGCCCGTACCGGAATTGGAGACACAGTGGACGTCAACGGAGCTTCTGTCGTCGTCACCGGAGGCGCTTCCGGCCTCGGAGCCGCGACCGCGGCCCGGCTCGCCGAGCGGGGCGCCCACGTGGTCATCCTCGATCTCCCCCGGTCGCAGGGCAAGGCCGTGGCCGAGCGGATCGGCGGGCGGTTCGCGCCGGCCGACGTCACGGAGCCCGGCGAGGTCGACGCGGCGCTGGACCTGGCGGAGGCCGGGGCGCCGCTGCGCGCGCTGGTGCACTGCGCGGGTCGCGGCGGCCCCGTCCGCCTGGTCGACCGCGACGGCAACCCCGGCTCCCTGGAGCTCTACGAGCAGATCGTCCGGATCAACCTCGTCGGCACGTTCAACGTGCTGCGGCTGGCCGCCGCGCGGATGGCGAGGAACGAGGAGGTCGGCGGGGAGCGCGGAGTCTGCGTGCTGACCGCGTCGGTGGCGGCGTACGAAGGGCAGATCGGGCAGATCCCGTACGCCTCGGCCAAGGCCGGGGTCGTCGGGATGACCCTGGTCGCCGCGCGTGACCTGGCCTCGAAGAAGATCCGCGTCACCACGATAGCGCCGGGGCTGTTCGACACCCCGATCCTGGCCCGGCTCCCCGAGGAGGTCCGCGAGTCGCTGGGCCGGTCGGTGCCCCACCCCGATCGGCTGGGCGTCCCGGACGAGTACGCGTCGCTCGCGCTGCACATCATCGAGAACAAGATGCTCAACGGCGAGACCATCCGGCTCGACGGTGCCCTGCGCATGGCGCCGCGGTGACGTCCGGGCCCGAACCACCCCACGCGCGTGCCGGCCGTCGCCGGCACGCGCGGCCGAACGCGATCGGGCGCCGCGACCGGCGACCGCACGGGAGTTGACACATGACCGAGACCGGCACGGGAGCCGAGGAGCTGGTCGTGGCGGAGAGCGGGCGCGTGCTCGTGATCACCATGAACCGCCCGGAGGCGAGGAACGCGATGTCCCTGCGCATGGCGCGGGGGATCGCCGACGCGCTCACCATGCTGGACGAGCGCGCCGACCTGAGCGTCGGTGTGATCACCGGAGCGGGCGGGACGTTCTGCGCGGGAATGGACCTGAAGGGTTTCGCCCGCGGCGAGCGGCCGATCGTCGAGGGCCGCGGCTTCGCGGGGCTCGTCAGGCGCCCCCCGGACAAGCCCCTGATCGCCGCCGTCGAGGGATACGCCCTGGCGGGCGGCTTCGAGATCGTCCTCTCCTGCGACCTGGTCGTCGCCTCGCGTGCGGCGACGTTCGGCCTCCCGGAGGTCAGGCGGGGCCTGACCGCGGCCGCCGGCGGCCTGCTCCGGCTCCAGCACCGCATCCCCTACCACCTGGCGATGGAGCTGGTCCTGACCGGCCGCATGTGGCCCGCGCCGCAGGCGCACGACGCGCGTCTCGTCAGCCGGCTCACCGAGCCCGGTGCCGCCCTGGACGGCGCGCTCGAACTGGCCCGCGAGATCGCGGAGAACGCGCCGCTCGCGCTCGTCGCGTCCAAGCAGGTCATGGTCCGTTCGGCGGACTGGCCGCTCGACGAGAGGTTCGACCGCCAGGAGGAGTTCGTGAACCCGGTCCGCGAGTCCGCCGACGCCAAGGAGGGCGCGCTCGCCTTCGTGGAGAAGCGCGCCCCGAGGTGGACGGGGCGCTGAGGCGCCCGCGCGGCTCAGCCCTCGCCGCGCACGAGCCTCGCGTGCGCCAGCCAGTCGCGCGCCTTCTCCGCGTGGGCGAGGTCGATGTGCTGGCCGCGGAAGCGGACCGCCCCGTGCCCGGCCGCCACCGCCTTCTCCATCGTGGCGACCAGTTCCTCGTAGTAGGCCACCTCCGCGTCCGCCGGGGTGAAGACCTCGTTGACGACGGGCACGTGCGAGGGGTGGATGACGATCTGGCCGCGGAAGCCGAGCTGCAGGCCGTAGTCGGCGAACCGCCGCAGGCCGTCGAGGTCGGCCAGGTCCTCCCAGAGCCCCGTCAGCGGGTGCAGGCCGTACCGGCGGCAGGCCAGCAGGATGCGGCTTCTCAGGTACAGCGACTCGCTGCCCTCCGGCGACCACCGGAAGCCGACCGCGCGGGCGATGTCGGCGTGCTCGGAGGTGGGTCCGATCATCGCGCCCACGCGGGGGGAGGCGGACGCGATCTCGGAGCAGTTCGCGATCGCGTCCACCGTCTCGACCGGAATGATCATTTCGAGCCCGGCGGCGTCGTTGCGCGCCTCGAACCAGTCGACGAGGGTGTCCCAGCGCAGGACGTCGGCGGCGTCCCTGATCTTCGGGGTGAAGAGCCCGGTCAGCTCGGGGCAGACCACGACCTCCAGGTCGGCGCCGGCGAGCCTGGTCGCGAGGGCGTTCGGCCGGACGAACAGCCCGAGTCGCGGGTGCTCCGCGCGCAGTTCCGCGAGGGTCTCCCGCACGGTCTGGCGGCTCGGCGCCTTGAGGTCGTGCGGGACCGAGTCCTCCAGGTCGAGGACGATCGCGTCGGCTCCGGCGGCCGCCGCCTTGCGCGCCCAGCCGGGCTTGTGGCCGGGCACGAACAGTACGGATCGGTACGGGTGCATCGCGGTTCACCCCGTGGCGAGCGCGCGGTCGTGCGTGTCCGGCGTGACGCCGGCGGCGCGCAGCGTGTTCCGCTGCACCCGCTGCGACGGGGTCTTGGGCAGCTCGTCGACGAAGCGGAGATACCTGGGCACCGCGAAGTTCGGGATCCGGCTGTCGCACCACTCCCAGACGGCCTCGGGCGTGACCTCGTCCCTGGTGATCAGGTACGCCATCACCTCGTCCTCCCCCGCCTCCGTGTCGGCGGGCACGGCGATCACGCAGCACTCGACGACCGCCGGGTGGGCCAGGATCGCGGTCTCGACCTCGTAGGAGCTGATGTTCTCGCCGCGCCGCCGCAGCGCGTCCTTGATCCGGTCGACGAAGTAGAACCAGCCGTTCTCGTCGCGCTTGAGCGCGTCGCCGGTGTGGAACCACAGGTTCCGCCACGCCTCGACCGTGCGCTCGGGCATGTTGTAGTAGCCGTTGCTGCAGATGAACGGGACCTTGGGCCGCACGACGAGCTCACCGGCCACGCCGACGGGCACCTCCTCGTCGGTCTCGGGGTCGACGAGCCTGACGTCGAACCACTCGTCCGCCTGGAGGCCGCACGCGCCCGCGGGGCGCTCCTCACCGTACGGGGTCATGATCGGTGACGTGGTCTCGGTCAGCCCGAACACCTCCACGAAGGCCTCGATGCCGAACCGCTCCTTCATCGGTTCGAGGATCGTGGACGCGGTCGGCGCCGCGAAGACGCAGCGCAGCGTGTTCTCCGCGTCGTCCGGGTGGGGCTCCTGCTTCCAGACGAAGTCCATCATCACGCCGATGAAGTTGGTGACGGTCACCCGGCTCTCGCGGATCTGGTCGATCCACCTGCTGGCGCTGAACCTGCGGCGCAGGACGAACCTGGCCCCGGCCACCAGGGTCGGGTAGGCGGCCATGAACTGGGCGTTGCCGTGGAACAGGGGCGTCACCGCCATCCAGGCGTCCTCGGGGGTCAGCCTGGTCAGGGAGACGCACAGGTCGGCGAAGAAGTACATCTGCGCGTGCGGCATGGCCACGCCCTTGGAGGGCCCGGTGGTGCCCGAGGTGAAGAGCACCGAGGCGAGGTCGCGCGGGGTGACCGCGGGCAGTTCCGCCGCGCCGCCCTCCTCCAGTTCCTCCCAGGGGGCGGCGTCCCAGCCGCCCGCGCGCAGGATCTCGATCGCCTCCGCCTGGCGGCCGGTGTCGATCACCCAGAACTTCTCGATGTCCTTGGCCGTCTCGGACACCGCGACGAATCGTTCGGCGAAGACGTCGTCGACGACGGCGAGCCGCGCCTGGACCGTGCGCACCTGGTGGGCGAGGAAGTCGTGCTCGTAGGCGGTGTTGATCGGCACCTCCGCCAGGCCGGCGACCCCGCACCCCAGCCACGTGCGGACGAACTGCGAGGAGTTGGCGGCCACGATGACGACCCGGTCCCCCGGGCTCGCGCCCGCCGCGAGGAGGGCGCGGCCGACCGCCTCGGCGGCGGCCAGCGCCTCGGCGAAGGTCCAGGTGCGCCCCTCCTCCGGGACGTCGAGCCAGACGGCGTCCGGCCGTCGCGCCGCGTGGTGGCGCAGCACCGTCGGGAGCGACCAGTCCCGGCGGTCGGGGAAGGTGGGATGCAGGTCGCGGTAGTACCGGAACGTCACGAAGGCTCCCTTTCATCGGTGGCGGCGCCGGCTCGGCGGCCTCCGCGGAAGTCGGGTTTGCGTTTCTCCAGGAAGGCCTGCGCGCCCTCGCGCATGTCCTCGCTGCCGATCGCCTGGATGAGCATGCCCAGGCCGGCGTTCATGTTGTCCTTCGCCGCGTTCCACCACAGGTTCGAGCTCACCTTGGTGATCTCCAGGTAGCGCGGGCTCAGCCGGTGGATCTCGGCGAGCCAGCGGCCGACCGCCGCCTCCAGCTCGTCGTCGGCCACGACCTCGTTGACGAGCCCGATGGCGAGGGCCTCGTCGGCGGTGTACCGGCGGCACAGCATCGCGATCTCCTTGGCGCGCTTCTCCCCGACCTGCACCGCCATCAGGTTGGTCGCGCCCAGCACGGGCGCCGATCCGACCCTGGGGCCGGTCTGCCCGAAGGTCGAGCGTCTCGTGGCGACGGCGAAGTCGCAGGCGACGACGAGCTCGTTGCCCCCGCCGGCGGCGGGCCCGTCGACGGCCGCGATGACGGGGCGCGGGCAGGCGCGGATCGCGTCGACCAGGCGCAGGGAGGTGGTGAACAGCTCGCGCAGCCGCGCGGGATCGGGATCGCCGAGCTGGCCCAGTGCGCCTCCGGCGCAGAACGAGCCGCCGCTTCCCGTGATCACCACCGCGTCCGCCTCGGCGGCCCCGTGCAGGGCGGTGATCATGGCATTGGCCATCTCCACGTCGTACGCGTTGCGACGCTCCGGCCGGTTCAGCCGGATCCAGACCGACGCGTCCCGGTGCTCGACCTCGACAGCGGACACCTCGCTCCTTTCACGGCAGACGGCCATAGTCGATGCTTTTTGTAATCATGAATCTGTTGCCGCGTCCAGCCGGCCGACGGGCATGGCCTCGCCGCCCTCGGGCCGCGCGAAGGCGACGCGCACCGGCAGGCCGGCCTTCAGCTCCGCCCCGGCCGCGTCGACGAGCCGCAGCGTCAGCCACGGCCCCTCCACGAGCTCGACGATCCCCACCACGGTGTCGGCGGCCGGCCGGTCGTCCTTGGCGCGGCCGGGGATGACGGTCCAGCTGACCAGCCGGCCCTCCCCCGCGGCCTCCCGCCATTCGAGGTCGTCGGCCTGCGTGACCGAGCACAGCAGCGCGGCCGGCTCGGACCACTCGCCGCGGCTCGGCGAGTAGCGCAGCAGCAGGACTCCCCGCGCGGCGGCGTCGAAGAACGGCGCGGAACGGTCGTCGCGTACGACGGGGGTCAGGGTCATCTCGGCTCCCATGCTCAGCGGGTCTTCGGGTGCGGGCTCAGGATGAGCGTCGAGTGGAAGTCGAGCACTCCGCCGTTGCCGCTGACCATCACGAGGTCGTGCTTGGCGACCTGGCGCTCACCGGCCTGGCCGCGCGCCTGGATCACCGCCTCGGACAGCGGCGTCATCCCCCACATGTAGTAGGACGACAGCTCGCCCCCGCCGGTGTTGGTGGGGTGGCTCCCGCCCGGGGCCAGCGCCCCGCTGGCGGCGAACTCACCGCCCTCGCCCTTGGCGCAGAACCCGTAGTCCTCCAGCGTGATCAGCGTGGTGTAGGTGAAGCAGTCGTAGATCTCACGGATGTCGATCTCGTCCAGGCCGACCCCGGCCATCTTGAGCGCGTCCGGGCCGGAGCGGGCGGCGCCGCTCACGAGCCCGAAGTCGCTCCCCCGGTGGTTGGCGTAGCCGGGGTGCGCCTGACCCCAGCCCCAGACGTGCACCGGGGGCTGGGCCAGGCCGGCGGCGCGCTCCGCGCCGGTCACAATGACGGCGATCGCCCCGTTGCTCACGAGGCAGCAGTCGAGCAGCCGCAGCGGGTCGGCGATGAGCCGGGAGTTCTGGTGGTCCTCCAGCGTGATCGGGTCGCGCATCTGCGCCAGCGGGTTCATCGCGGCCCACTGCCGCGCCGCCACCGCGATCGCCCCGAGCTGTTCGCTCGTCGTGCCGTACTTCTCCATGTGCCGTCTCGCGGCGACGGCGTAGCGCGCGGGCGCCGACTTCAGCCCGGCCGCGGCCGGGAGCGCGTCGAGCCCGCGCAGGGCGCGGCCGGCGCCGGAGTAGGCCGAACCTGCGCCGGCGCCCTGCTTCAGCGGCGCGTCGGCGTAGACGCACGCCACCACGTCCGCCATGCCCGCGCCGATCGCCAGCGCCGCGTACTGCACCATCTGGCCGGCCGACGAGCCGAACCCCTGCAGCGTCGAGAGCAGCCGCAGGTCGCGCATCTGCAGGGTCGACTGGAGCCTGAGGTCGATGTCGTTGCCGACGCCCGGGTTCACGAGCAGCCCGTCGATGTCGCCCAGCGCGAGCCCGGCGTCGGCCGCGGCGCGTGACACCGCCTCCAGGGCGAACTCCGCCGGGGTCCTCCCGTACACCTTGCCGAGCTCGGTCATTCCCAGACCGGCGATGGCCGCCGCGCGTTCCATGGTCACTTCACGCTCTCCGCTCGGCGGGGCAGGACGACCTCGACGGTGCCCGGCCCCACGGTGATCCCGTTCGAGTTCTCACACCGGATGGCGACGTCGACGACTCCCGCGTCGCCCTCCAGCCGCTTGCCCGCGACGTGCGCGCGCACCCACATCGTGTCTCCGACGACGTTGAACGACCTCATCCGGAAGTCGCGGATGCTCCGGATCTCACCGCCGAGCCCCATCCAGTCCCGGACGCACCGCTCCCACGCGCTCAGCAGGAACGAGGTGTTGGCGTACATCTCCCCGGCCCCGGTGCTCCGCGCGTACTCCGTGTTGTGGTGGATCGAGTTGAAGTCACGGTTCGACCCGGCGGCCATCACCAGGCGGTAGACGTTCAGCGGGTACTCGACGCCGGTCAGTTCGTCGCCCGCCGCGACGTCCTCGAAAAAGCGCTGTTCGGCCATCACTGTCCACTCTCGTTCTTCGGGATGTAGGCGTAGGTGCCGATCCGGATGCGCGCGACCACCTCGCCGGTCTCGGTCACGACGTCGCTCTCCCATTTCAGGAACGCGCCCCGGCCGACGGACGTCTCCTTCGGAACGCACGACAGGAGCCGGTTGGACCGGCGGCCGATCCGCTCCCCCGCGACCACCGGGCGGAGGAAGTCGAGGGAGATGTCCGTCGCGAAGAACCCCGTCGTCTTCGGCCCGAGGGTCATCTCCTGGTTGTTGATCGGGCTCCTGACCGGCTGGGCGTCGCGGTCGTCGCTGTCGAACAGCCGCTCCCCGGGCTGCCACATCGGCGGGATGGTCCAGGCGACCACCCCCGTGTAGGGCATCGTGACGTCGTCGAACCCCGCGGCGCGGGCGGCCTCGGGATCGGTGTGCAGCGCGCAGTCGAACTCCAGCGGTTCGAGGTACCGGCGGATCGCGCCGCGTTCGACCGCGTCGGCGCCCATCCGTACCTCGGGGGAGAAGTCCCGCCCGATCGCGGCGATGACCGGCTCCCACTCGGCCTGCCAGTTCTCCGTCTCGGTTGCGGCTTCTGAAGTCATGTGAGTACTCCGCCATCTGTCAGACGGGCTATCTCCTCGTCCGGGTAGCCGAGGATCTCCCGCAGTACGAACTCGTTGTCCCGGCCGAGGGTGGGGGCGGGGCCGGCCGGGCCGCCCGGCGTCTCCGACAGCAGGTACCGGGGCCCCTCGACGACCGTCTCGCCGTGCACGGGGTGCGGGAGCCGGACGAAGTGCCCCCGGTACGCGAGCTGCGGGTCGGCCGCGACGTCGGCGCTGGACGCGGAGACGTGCGCGGGCACGCCCGCCGCCTGCAGCAGGCGCTCCACCTCCGCCGCCGGGCGGGTCTCCGTCCAGGCGGCGATCTGCCGGTCGAGGAGGTCCTCGTCGGCCCGCCGTCCCGCCGCCGTCCGCAGGTCCGCCCGCCCGGCGAGGTCGGTCCGGCCCATCGCCTCCGCCAGGCGGAGCCACTCGTCGTCGTCGCGGACGGCGATCGCGACGAACCGGTCCGCTCCCCCTTCGGGCGCGCACGGGTAGACCCCGTGCGGGGCGTACACCGCGTCGCGGTTGCCGCGTCGGCCGGCCACCGTGCCGTCGGCCCCGTGGTGCGCGACCTGGGGCGAGAGGAAGAAGATCCCCGCCTCGACCTGGGCGACGTCGATGTAGCGGCCCGTCCCGGTGCGGCGGCCGTCCTCGACCGCGGCGAGCAGGGTCGCCAGGGCGAGCCGCGGCCCGACGTAGTCGGTGTACGGGCCAAACGGCCCCAGCGGGAGCGCGTCCTCCCAGCCGACGAGGGTCTGGTAGCCGCTCAGGGAGGCCCCGACGTTGCCGTAGCCGGCGAGTCTCGACCACGGGCCGGACTGCCCGGCGATCGAGGTGCTGAGCATGACGAGCGCGGGGTTCTCCCGGGACAGGGAGCCGTAGTCCAGCCCCCACTTGGCCATCTGCCCCGGCGAGAAGGACTCGACGACGACGTCGGCCCACCTGGCGAGGTCCCGGACGACGGCCCGGCCGTCCTCGGTGGAGAGGTCGACCGTCATCCCGAGTTTGCCCGCGTTGCAGTTGCCGTACAGCGCGGAGTTCTCGACGCCGGGGACGCCCCCATGGAACGGCTGCATCAGCCGTGCCGTCTCGACGCGCCTGCTCGACTCCACGCGGACCACCCGGGCGCCGAAGTCGGCGAGCGCCCGGCCGATCAGCGGCCCGGCCACCACCCAGGACAGGTCGAGCACCTTCAGGCCGTCGAGCGGCCGGGGCGTGGTCGCGCCTCCGGGCGTTCGCCCGCCGGGCCGTCCGGGGCCGTCCGGGGCCGCGGCGGTGAGCCAATCGGCGAGCACCTCGTCGTTGTGCTGCCCCGTCCGCGGCGCGGGCCTGCGCACTCCCGGCTGCCCGTCCCCGCCGACCCGGGCGATGGCGCCCGGGATCCTGATCGTCGTCTCGCCGAGGGGCACGTCCGCCCAGAATCCCCGCTGCTCCAGGTGGGGCGCGGCGGAGATGTCGGCCATGTCGAAGATGGCCATGCACAGCAGGCGGCGTTCGATGGCCGCGTCGAGGACCTCGCTCTTCGTCCTGGTCGCGAGGAACTCGCGCACCGCGTGGCGAGCCTCGTCGAGATCGGCGTCGGTCAGCTCGCCGCGCGCGATCAGGTCGGGCATCGTCCGCCAGTCCCACGAGGCGACGCGTTCGTCCACGGCGCCCTCGGAGAGCAGCCAGCCGAACAGGTTGTTGGTGAAGCCGCCGGCCGCCGGCCCCATGGAGAGGTGCAGCTCGACCAGTCCGTCCTTGCACCGCCACTTCTTCAGGGTGTTCGGGGTGGCCGCGCCGCTGCCGCTCTGGTCCGTCCTGGCGGCGTCCGGTCCGGCGGCGTCCGTCCTGGCGACAGGCTTGCGGTGCCATTCCGGCCGCGCGTCGCCGACCGCGTGCGCCAGCACCCGCGCCAGCGTGGCGACGCCGAGACTGGCCTGCGCCGAGACGTCGACGACCTGCCCAAGCCCGCTCCGCCCGCGCTGGAGGATCGCCAGCAGGGCGCCGGCCGCCGCGTCCGCGCTCGCGTGCAGGAACGCCTGCGGGACGCTGATCCGCAGCGGCGGGCGGTCACCGTCACGGTGCGGGTCCAGCGGCCCGCCGGCCGCCCAGACGACGAGGTCGCTGTCGGCGTACTCCGCCTTGGGTCCCGACCGGCCGAAGGCGCTGATCGCCACGTAGACGAGGCCCGGGTGCGACGCCCGGAGGGTGTCCGGGTCCAGTCCGCGCTCGCGCAGCCACGCCGGCGGCATCGACGTGACGAAGACGTCCGCCCGCCGGGCCAGCCGCCTCAGGGCGGACAGCCCCGTCTCGTCGTCGAGGTCGAGGGCGACGCCGCGCTTGTTCGCGGCGAAGACCTGCCAGAACATCGACCGTCCCGGCCCGTCGCCCGCCGTCGGGGGGGCCGAGCGCGCCGTCGACCCGCCCACCGGTTCGACCTGGACCACGTCCGCGCCGAGGTCGGCGAGCAGCCTGCCGCACATCAGCCCGCGCTCGTCGGTGAGGTCGAGGACACGGATGTGCTCAAGCATCGGCGCGGGCGTGGTCCAGGAGGGAGATGGCGCCTTCCGGGCAGGCGTCGGCCGCCTCCTGTGCCTGCTCCAGCAGGCCCTCCGGGATCTCGAAGGTCTGGCCGCACTGCGCGACGTATCCCTGCTCGTCGTCGGAGAGCAGATCGGGCGCCACCGAGTAGCAGCGGCCGTGCCCCATGCACTTGTCTCCGTCGATGGAGATGAACACGCTCATACCTCCCATTCCAGGGGCAGGGTCGTCAGGGTGAGCTGCCCGCCCCGCTCGACCAGTTCGGTCCCCTGCCTGATGCGGTAGTCGGGAATGCGCTCGTGCCACTCCTTGATGACGACCGCGAGTTCGAGACGGGCGAGATGCATGCCGAGGCACCGGTGCGGGCCGGCGCCGAAGCCGAGGTGCTGGTTGACGCCCTTGCGGCCGATGACGAACCTGTCCGGCTCCGGGAACTTGCGGGGATCGCGGTTGGCGGAGGCGATGCCGAGCCAGATGACGTCGCCGGCCTCCAGGTCGACGCCGTGGAAGTTCTCCGGCTGCCGGACCTCGCGTCCGGCCTGGAAGACCAGGGGGTACATCCGGATGAACTCCTCGACGGCCGCCGGGATCAGCTCGGGCTCCCGGGTGAGCAGCCTGCGGTCCTCGTCGTGCCGGGCCAGGTGCGTGTAGATGTAGCCGAGGGCGCTGCGGGTGGTGTCGAGACCCGCCAGCATCAGGGTCATGCAGATGGTGAGGATGTCCTCGTGGGAGATCGGCTCCCCGTCGACGCGTGCCTCGACGAGCCGCGAGACCATGTCCTCCTTGGGGTCCCGGGGGTTCGCGCGGCGCTCGTTCACCGCCTCGCTGAAGTAGTCGACGATGTTCTTCCTGGCGGCGGCCGCGGCGACCGGGTCGCCGCCGAAGAACCCGGCGAACAGCGTCTCCGACCACGGCAGGAAGAACTCGCCGTCGCTGACCGGCAGGCCGAGCAGCGCGAGGAAGAGGTCGGTCGGATACCGGATCGCGAACTCGGCGACGAAGTCGCACGAGCCCTTCGGCCTCAGCTCCTCGATCAGCTCGACGCACCGCCGGTGCGCCATCGGGGTCATCCGCTTCACCGCGGCGGGCGCGAAGAACGGGTTGATCACGCGGCGCAGCTTGACGTGGGCCTCGCCGTTGAGGTCCTGGGGCAGCAGTTCCAGCGTGGCGTCGGGGTTCAGCGCGCTCCTGGCGTGCGTCGTCCACACCTCGTGCTTCTGGAAGCCCTCCAGGACGTCGTCGTACCTCTCCAGCATCCAGAAACCGCGCGGGGTGGTGTCGTTGAAGTGGAAACGGCTCTCCTCCCGGTGGGCGTCCAGGAGCGCGTAGTGACCGTAGATCTCGGTGTCGGCGCCGAAGTCGGCGTGGCTGATCGGGCAGCCTCTCGTGGTCTCGGCCATGGTTCTCGTCCTTCTTACTTGCCGGCGGTCAGGTCGGGGATGAACGTCGCGATCTCCGGGAAGAAGATCATGATGATGGTCACCACGATGGCCATCGGCATGAACCACCACAGGGCGGTGAAGATGTCGTTCATGCTGATCTCGTGGCCCTGGTTGACCTCCGGGTCCTTGGTGATGGTGTGGATGATGAACGCCAGGATTCCGACCGGCGGCGAGACCACGGCCAGCTCTCCCATGAAGACCGCGAACGCGCCGTACCAGAGCAGTGAGACGTCCAGGGCCTGCAGCGTGGGCATCAGGATGGGGATGGTCAGCACCATCATCGGCAGCGGCTCCATGAACGTGCCGAGCACGATGTAGACGACCGTCATCATGAGGAGGAACTCCACCCGCCCGAGGTTCATGCTCTCGACCAGGTCCGCGAAGCCGGTGCTGATCCCGGTGAGGGTGAACATGCGCGACAGCGCCTCCACGCCGACGAGCATGAAGAAGATGGCGCCCACGCTGCTCACGGTGCCCATCGACGCGTCCGCGATCGCCCGCCACGGTCCGTCGCCGCGCTTCCACAGGAACGTGATCAGCAGTGAGAAGACGGCCGCCACGGCACCGGCCTCCGTCGCGGTGAACATCCCGGAGAACATGCCGACGACGATGACCGCGATCAGCAGGGGCACCGGCCAGACCTTCAGCAGGCTGGCGAACCGCTCGTTCCAGGTCGTCCTCGGGTGCGTCCCGGCCTCTCCCGGCGTCGCGACCGCCCACTTCCTGGCGAACAGGACGATCATCACCGTGAAGAGGACCGCCACGAGGATCCCGGGGCCGATCCCGGCGAGCAGCTGCGGGCCGACCGGGACCTCGGCGATGCCGGCGTAGATGACCAGCATGATGCTCGGGGGGATCAGCTGGCCGGGCAGTCCGGCCACGATCACGGCCCCGAGGGCGAGTCGCTTGTCGTAGCCGGCCTTCAGCATCTCCGGAATCCCGATGCGGGCGAGGGCGTAGGTGGTGCCCACCGAGGAGCCGCTGACCGACGCGAGACCGGCGCCGGCGAGGTTGGTCCCGACGGCGAGCCCGCCGGGGAGCCAGCCGAGCCACTGCCGGGCGGCCGCGTACAGGCTCTGGGTGAGGCCCGCCTTCCACAGCAGCAGGCCCATGAGGATGAACATGGGCACCACGCTGAGCGTCCAGTTGGCCACCTGCTGGTAGGGCAGCGTCGTCAGGGTGCTCTCGACGAGGAGGGGGCCGCGCAGCGCGAGCATCCCGAGCAGCGCCGGGATGATCATGGCGACCGCGACCGGCATCCGCAGGAAGATCAGGCCCAGCATCAGCACGCAGCCCAGGACGCCGATCGCCTCGGGCTTGAGCGGGAAGAACATGGCGACGGTGGACCCGACGAGGACGACCGCCGTGACGGCGAGCACGATCCACGGGCGGCGCCCCTCGCCGCTCCCGCCGGTCGTCCCGGGCCGTGTCCCTCCGGAACCGGGCTCCCGGGCCGGCGGTGTGGTCCGGTGCTCGGTGGTCTTCGTCATTTCCGTTCCCCCTCGGCGGACGCCATCTCCTCCAGGAGGATCGCGTCGTCCGGATCGCCGATGAACTGGTCCGCCTCGGGATGGGTGACGGCCCGCAGGGACGCCAGCCCGAACTGGACGGTGAGGCTCGCGAACGCGAGCGGCACGAGGAAGTAGGCCGGCCACGCGACGACGTCGCTGACGCCCGCCGTCTTGCCCGTCTGCATGGCGTGCACCGCCTCGCCCCACGAGAACCAGGCGAAGCCGGCGGACAGCACCGTGCACAGGACGAACACCAGGGCCAGCACGTAACGGCGGGTCACGTCCGGCAGCATCTGGAAGACCAGGTCGGCCGCGATGTGCTGGCCGCGGTACTGGGCCGCGACGAACCCCAGGAACGCCACGGTCGGCAGGTACCAGTACTGCACGATCTCCAGCGTGTTCGGCAGGGGGCTGTTCGCCAACGCGCGCAGGAGCGCGTTCGCGGTGATGTGGATCATCATGACGAACGTGACGATCACGGCCGGCACTTCGATCAGCAGCTCGACCCCGTGGCGGCGTTTCGGCGCCGTCGCCGGTGATGCGGTCATGTCATCTCCAGATGGAGGGAGGGAGAGGCACGGGTCGCGGCGGGCGCGTCACGTCCGCCGCGACCCGGGGGGTGATCAGGCGTCCGGGCGCCGCGGAAGGAAGATCTCCTCGTAGACCTTCTTGACGTACGGGTCGAGGTTCACCTTGCCGGGGGTGTACCAGGTGCCGAACCCGTTGTAGTCGGTCTCGTTCTTGTAACCCAGGTCGTTCTGGATGGTCTTGAGCCACTTGTCCGAGGCCGACTTCACCCGGTCGACGAACGCGTTGCCGTCGCCGACGGCCTTGTTGGCGCGGAGGTCGTCCAGGAGCTTGGCGTTGGCCTGCTGGATGGCCGCCCGCGCGTCGTCCGCGAAGGTGTCGATCGAACCGCCGGCCTTGCCGACCTGCTTGGACGCCTCGACGATGTTGGGCCAGATCTTGTCCTGGATGTTCCCCTTGATGAAGACGTCGAGCCGGTCGTAGAACAGTTGCTGCCCCGCGAGCGGCAGCTTGTCCCAGGCGGCCTTGCTGACGGCCATCGCCCCGGGGGCCAGCGCGAAGCCCGCCGCCGGGTCCACGACCACGTGGGGCGCGGCCGGGATGAAGCCGCCCAGCACCCCGACGGTGAGGCTGGAGACCGAGCAGGACACGACGCCGCGCTCCAGGCTCTCGAACAGCTCGGTGTAGGGGACCGACGCCGCGGAGCCGCCCAGCGCCGCGATCTCCTTGCTCTGCGCCTGGCCGCCGGCCGCGATCTGCGCGCCCTTCAGGGCGGCGAGGTCGCGGCGCTTGGAGTTGCAGAACAGGGCGTTGGAGCCGGAGTTGTACAGGGGCATGAGCAGCTTCATGCCCCTGTCCTCGAACTCCTTGGTGATCGCCGGGGTGGCCGCCGCCACCTCCAGCGGCCAGGCGTTCGACTGCAGGGCTCCGACGACCACGCTCTGGTCGGAGACGAAGCTCGTCTCGATGAGCGCCGCGTTCGCCGGGTAGTCGGTCGGCTCGTAGATGGGCAGCACCTGGCCGAGGTCGAGGCGGCCGTCCTGCAGGGCGTTGTCGATCTCGGCGGGCGGGGCGACGGCGTTGGCGTACGCGACGTCGAATTTGATCTTTCCGTCGGACCACTCGGTGATCGCGTTGAGGTAGTCCTCGACGTTCTTGCCCGTCGCCGAGCCCTTCGGCGCGGGCGTCTGCGTGTGCAGCGTGATCGGACTGACGTCCGCGAAGGCGGCCTTGTACTGCTCGATCGTGGCGCCGTAGGCGACGCCCTTCCCCGAGCCGCTTTCCGCGCGGTCCGCTTCGCCCTCGGCGCATCCGGCGAGCGTCAGCGCGCCCGCCAGGCCGATCGCGATGCAGCAGGTTTTGGCCCCCCGGCTTCCACGCATTGTGACCATCGATTACTCCGTCACTGAGGGTTGGTGCGATCGTCGGGTTGACGTGATCGTCGCCGACAACTCGATCGATCTTGGTGATCTATGTCACCGGATGTGCATATCATTCGCCTAGATTTGGGTCAGGGTCAAGAGTCTATGCGCATGGATTATTAACGAATCGGAAACCTGGGCCGGCACCGCCCCGGCCCTACCGGAGACCGCGCCAGGCCGTGGTCCCGCCGTCGACGGGCAGGACGGCGCCGGTGACGAACGAGGCGGCGTCGGAGGCCAGGAAGCACACCACCTGGGCGACCTCGCCGACCGTGCCGAACCGGGGGATCAAGTGCGCGCCGGTCATCGAGCGCAGCGTGGCCTCCGGGTCCTGCGCGGCCGCCAGGTGCGCCCGGCTCATGGGCGTCTCGACGGACCCGGGGCAGTAGGCGTTGCACCGCACCTCGGGCGCCAGGGCGATGGCCGCGGAACGGGTCAGCTGGATGACGGCGCCCTTGGACGAGGTGTACGCGGGCAGCCCGTAGCCGGTCATGCCGGCCACCGAGGAGGCGTTCACCACGGACGGCCCGCGGCCCGACGCCCGCAGGTGGGGGGCCGCGTACTTGGTCGCGAGCCAGATGGCCTTGATGTTGACGGCGTAGACCCTGTCCCAGGCCTCCTCGGGGAGGTTCTCGAACGTCGCGCCGGGGAACACCGCGTGGTCCAGCAGACCGGCGTTGTTGACCAGCGTGTCGAGACCGCCCGCTCCCTCGACGGCCCGGTCGACCATCCGGCGCACCTGGGCCGCGTCCGCGAGATCCACCTCGATGGTCTGCGCGGAGCCGCCGGCGGCCTCGACGGCCGCCACGGTCTCCGCCGCGGCGACGGGGTCGACGTCGGCCACGCTGACGAACGCGGCCCCCTGTCTGGCCGCCTCGATCGCGATCTCGCGGCCCATCCCGTTGCCCGCGCCGGTGATGAGGATCCGCTTCCCGTCCAGCATCGTCACTGTCTTCCTTCCGTGGCCCGGCCGTCGGCCGTGCGCCACACGACGAGCGCGTCAAGGGCCTCGATCCGGGGCCCGTCCACGCGCAGCGGGTTGATTTCCAGGGACTCCAGGTGCGGCTCCAGCTCCGCCGCCAGGGTCCCGACGGCGGCGATGACCTCGGCCAGCCGCCCGACGCCGGCGGGAGAGCCACCGCGCACGCCGCGCAGCAGCGGGGCGCCCCGCAGGCTCTCCAGCATCGCGCGGGCCCGCGCCGGGGAGACCGGCAGCGGGGTGAGCGCGACGTCGTCGAGGACCTCGACGAGGACGCCCCCCAGCGCGACGGCGAGCACCAGGCCCCAGTCGGCGTCGCGCGTCACGCCGACCAGGAGTTCGAGGCCTCCCTCCCGCATGGGGGAGACGAGCACGCCGTCCAGCCGGGCTCCCCCCGCGGCGGGGGCCCGGCCGGCCGCCATGACCTCCTCGTACACCGCGGCCGCGCGTTCCGCGGGGACGCCGAGACGGACGCATCCGAGGTCGCTCTTGTGCGCGATGTCCGCGGAGACGATCTTCATGGCGACCGGCCCGCCGAACGCCCGCGCCGCCTCGGCGGCCTCGCCGCCGGAGTGGACGTGCCGGGCGGGCACGACCGGGATCCCCGCGCTCTCCAGGAGCCTTCTGGCGTCGGCCTCGGAGTACGGCACCGGCCGGACGTCCCGTACCGGCACGGCGGGGGGCGTGAAGTCCGCGGCCGTCGCGCGGCTCCGCGACCACCCGGCGACCCGGGCCAGCGCGTCGATCCCCAGCCTGAGCCCCGGCACCGCGTGCGCGACGCCGCCCGCGTCGAGCACCTCGCGCGTGTACGCGCCCATCGGCTGGGTGACCTGGGTGAGATAGATCGCCGGAACGCCGGCCCCGGCCATCCCGGCGCCGATGGCGTCGACGTACTTCTGCCCGTAGAAGGGCCGGTCCTCCTCGCGCCACGGCAGGCTGTTGACCGCGACGACGACGCCCACGTCCGGATCGCCGCCGACGGCGGAGACGGCGGTCTCCCAGATGCCCGGGTCGATGACCGCGGCGCCGGTGATGTCCAGCGGGTTCTGCACGTGACCGTAGGAGGGCATGACGGCCGCGACCCGCTCGGCGGTGGCGCCGGACAGCTCCGGCAGGACCGCCCCGGCCGCCTGGGCGAGGTCGGCGACGAGGTCGCAGGCGCCGCCCGAGATCGAGACCACGCCGATCCCCGGAGACGCCAGCGGCCCGGTGTGCGCCGCGACGCCGGCCGTGACCAGCATGTCCTCGATGGTGTCCACGCGGATGACGCCCAGCCGGGCGAGGACGGCGTCGACGACCCGGTCGTCGCCCACCAGCGCGCCCGTGTGGGCGGTGGCCGCCTTCGCCGCGAGCTCGCTCCGGCCCGCCTTGAGGACGACGATCGCCTTCCCGGCCGCCGCGGCCCGCCGCGCGGCCGCGGCGAAGACCTCGGGCTCGCGGATCGCCTCCATGAACACGGCGAAGGCCCGGGTCCGCTCGTCGTCGACGAGGTGGTCGAGGAGGTGCCCCACGGTCACCATCGCCTCGTTGCCCACGGTGATCACGTGGGAGAGCCCGACGCCCGCCAGCGCCGCGAAGTCCTTCATCGCCCCACAGCTGGCGCCGCTCTGGGAGATGAGCGCGACGTTCCCGGCGCTCCCCGGCGGACCGGCCAGCGCCATGGCCGGGATCCCGGCGGCGACGTCGACGAACCCGAGGACGTTGGGCCCGAGGAGGACCACGCCGAGTTCCTCGGAGAGGAGGACGAGTTCCCGCTGGCGGCGCCGGCCCTCCTCCCCCGTCTCCGCGAAGCCGGAGCTCAGCACGGCCACTCCCCGCGCGCCCGCCGCCGCGGCGTCGCGGACCGCGTCCGCGACGGCCGTGGCCGGCACCATCACGAACGCGAGGTCGACCGGGCGCCCGATCGCCACGCAGCTGGGACGGGTACGGCGCCCGTGCACCCGGTCCGAGCGCGGGTTCACCAGGAACGTGGACGGCTCGTGGCCGGCGGCGACCAGGTTCCGGTAGAGCAGCCGCGAGAACGTGGACTTGTCGCTGGCGCCGACGAGTGCGAACGAGCGCGGCTCGAAGAACGCCCTGAGCTGTGCGGAGGTGACCACCGGCGCTCAGCTCCCGGCGGCGGCGCGCGGGCCGAGCATCGCGGCCGGTTCCCCGTACCTGCCGGAGGCGAACGGGGACGTCCCGCCCGCGCCGGTCATGCCGGCGTCCACCGGCAGGACGACGCCGGTCACGAACGCCGCGTCGTCACTCGCCAGATAGAGCACGCCGGCGGCGACGTCGGCGGGGCGCAGCGGGCGGTCCATGAAGGCGGACCTGCTCAACGCGCGTTCGGCGCCGTCGATGTCACCGGCGCCGTCGGCGAGGATCTCCGCCGTCATCGCGGACACGACCGCGCCGGGCACGATCGTGTTGACCCGGATGCCGTACGGCCGCAGCTCCGCGGCCACCGAGTTGGACAGCCCGATGACGCCCGCCTTGACCGCGCTGTAGACGTGGGCGCCCACGCCGCCGATCAGGGCGGCCGGGCTGGAGGTGGAGACGATCACACCCGAGCGCCGCGGTTTCATCACGCGGGCCGCGTGCTTCATCCCGCACAGGACGCCACGCAGGTTGACGGCCACGGTGACGTCGGCGTCGTCGAGGCGGGTCCTGTCGATCGGCCCGAGCGCGCCCATGATCCCGGCGTTGTTGAACATGACGTCGAGCCGGCCGAAGCGGTCGACCGCGGTGTCCACCGCCGCGGCGACCTCGTCCTCCCGCGTCACGTCCGTCCGCACGAACACCGTGTCCGCGCCCAGCTCGCGCGCCAGCGCCCTGCCCGCCGCCTCCTGAACGTCGGCGATCACGACTTTGGCACCTTCGGCGTGGAACCGCCGGACCGTGCCCTCCCCTATGCCGCTGGCCCCACCGGTGATCACGGCCACGCGGCCGGGCAGACGTCCGTTCAACTGTTCTCCCAGGGTGTCAGGATGGGCGGCGGCCGTCAGGACCGGACCGCGATCGACTTCGTCTCCAGGTAGATGCGGAAGCCTTCCGGGCCCATCTCCCGCCCCACACCGGACTGCTTGTAGCCGCCGAACGGCGACCCGAACGCCTGCGGCCTGCCGTTGACGCTGACCATTCCGGTCCGGATCCGGCGGGCGACGGCGAGTGCCCGGTCCTCGTCACCGCTCCACACCGACCCCGAGAGCCCGTAGGGCGAGTCGTTGGCGATCGCGACCGCCTGCTCGTCGGTGTCGTAGGGGATCACCGCCAGCACCGGTCCGAAGATCTCCTCCCGTGCCACGCGCATGGAGTTGTCGACGTCGGCGAGCAGCGTCGGGGTGACGAACCAGCCGTGCGCGAGATCGGCCGGGAGCACGGGCCGCGCCCCGCCGACCACGACCCGCGCGCCCTCGTCGCGGCCGACGGCGATGTAGCCCTCGACGCGCTCCCGCTGCCGTTCGCTGACCATCGGGCCGATCGTCGTCTCCGCGTCCATGGGGTCGCCGACCCGCTGTGCCCGCAGCGCCTCGGCCACCGCCTCGACGAGCCGGGCCTGCCTGTTCCCGGGGACCAGCAGCCGGGTCTGCGCGATGCACGCCTGGCCGTTGACGAGCAGCGCCATCGGCAGCAGCGCCGGGACCACCCGGTCGACGTCGGCGTCGTCGAGGATGATCGCCGCGGACTTGCCGCCGAGCTCCAGCGTCACCCTCGCGATCCGGTCCGCGCAGACCGCCATGATCTTCTTGCCGGCCGCGCTGCTGCCGGTGAACGCGACCTTGTCCACCCCGGGGTGCGCCACGAGGTGCTCGCCCGCGTCCCGGTCGCCGGGCAGGACGCTCAGCACGCCCTCGGGAAGGCCCGCCTCGGCCAGCGCCTCGGCGAGGTGGTACGCCGTCAGCGGCGTCTCCGGCGGGGGCTTCAGGACCACCGAGCAGCCCGCCGCGAGCGCGGGCGCCACCTTCAGGACCGGCGTGCTCAACGGGCCGTTCCACGGGGTGACGGCGCCGACCACGCCGACCGGCTCCTGCGTGACGAGGCTCGTGTTCACGCCGTCCGTCCTGCGCTCGTCGTAGGTGAAGTCCCGGGCCATCGCGGCGTAGTAGCGCAGATGCCTGATCGGGTTGGGCACGTGCGCTCGCTCGCTGAACCAGATCGGGCAGCCGAGCTCGGACGTGATGAGCCTGGCGATCTCCGGCGCCCGCTTCTCCAGCAGGTCCGCCGCCGCGCTCAGGACCTCGGACCGCCGCTCGGGCGCGGCGCCCGCCCACACTCCCGAGTCGAAGCTCTCCCGCGCCGCGGCGACCGCGTCGTCGACGTCGGCGGGTGAGGCGAGGCTCGCGCCGCCCACGCGCTCACCGGTCGCGGGGTTGCGCACCTGGATCGGGCGGGAGCCCTTTCCCCGGACCCACCGGCCCCCGATGAACAGCTCCGAACGTTCCATCATCGACACCGAACCGGCCCTCCAGGTGCTGCGGCCTTCACATTTTCGCCACATTTCATGATAATGAAACACAACTTAAGCCACCCCTGAGACAGGGGTCAAGGAAAGAGACGCCGATGACCGATGAGCGAATCGTGATCGTGGGGGGTGGCCTCAGCGGCCTGCGGACCGCCGAGCGGCTGCGGCGGCTCGGGCACACCGGCCCGGTCACGCTCGTCTCCGGGGAGGCTCACCCGCCCTACGACCGCCCACCCCTGTCGAAGTCGCTGCTGACCGAGGACGAACCGGCCGGACCCAAACCGCTCCGCGACCCCGGCAGGTATCCGGAACTCGGCCTGGACCTGCGGCTCTCCCGCCACGCGGTCGCCCTCGACACCGGCCGCCGGGAGCTGACCCTGGACGGCGGGGAGACCCTGCCCTTCGGCCGCCTCGTGATCGCCACCGGCGCGCGCGCACGGACGATCACCGCCTTCACCCGCCACGCCAACGTGCACACCCTGCGCACCTGGGAAGACTGCCTGCGCCTGCGCGCCGCGCTGGGCTCGGCCTCGCACGTCACCGTGATCGGCGGCGGTGTGCTCGGGTGCGAGATCACCGCGAGCGCCCGCGCCAGGGGCGTCGAGGTCGACCTGCTCGAAGGGCTGGACCAGCCGCTCGCACGCGTGCTGGGCGGCGCGGTCGGCGCCTCGGTCGCGGCGCTGCACCGTTCCCGCGGCGTGACGGTGCGCTGTTCCGCCGGCGTGACCGCGGTGCGCGGCGACGGCCGCGCGGACACGGTCGTCCTCGCCGACGGCACGGCGATCCCGACCGATCTCGTCGTGCTGGCCGTGGGCTCCGTCCCGAACACCGAGTGGCTGGAGGGCTCGGGTCTCGCGCTCGACGACGGCGTGCTCTGCGACCGGACGGGAGCCACGTCCGCCGAGGGCGTCTTCGCCGCCGGGGACGTCGCGCGGATGCCGCACCCGGACGGCCGGGGGACGATCCGGCTCGAACACTGGACCGGCGCCGGGGACACGGCCGCGCTCGTCGCGGCGAACCTGCTCGCCGCGCCCCGGGACCGGCGGCCGCTCACCGAGGTGCCGTACTTCTGGAGCGACCAGTACGGGTCCAGGATCCAGTGCCTCGGCGTGCCGGGCGCCGGCGCCGAACCGGTCACGGCCGAGGGGTCGCTGGAGTCCGGGAGGTTCCTCGTCCTGTACGCCGAGGACGGCCGGGTCACCGGAGCCGCGGCGATGGACATGCCGGCCGCCCTCGCCCGCTGCCGGACGGCGGTCGGCGACCGCCGCCCGCTCTCGGCGGTGCTGGACGAGGCGCCGTGGGAACGCCGGGCACCGGCGCGGGCGTGAGCCCACGGGCGGCATCGCGTTTCCCACTGCGCCACCCCACGGGCGGCGCCACGTTCCCCCGCGGCGCCACCCCACGGGCGGCGCCGACGCCGGCGTGGGCTTCGGCGGACGGCGGTGTCAGCGGAAGGCGGGGAGCACCTCGCGCCGGAACAGGTCGAGGGTCTTGAGCACCTGCTCCTGCCGCAGCTCGTACCACTGGGCGCGCAGGACGACGTAGGTCACCCCCTGCGCCTCGAGCTCCTTCAGCGCCGTGACCGCGCCGGCCGGATCGGTGAACAGGTAGGACGCGTCGGCCACCTCCGCGGCCGCCCGGTCCGTCCGCAGGTGGCGGTAGTCGCCGCCCTGCGGCGCGTTGAAGGCGGCGTACTTGCGGGTCAGCGCACCGCGCGCCTCGATCCCGATGGCCCGCGCGCGGTCGCGGTCCTCGTCGAGCACCAGTTCCCGGCGGACCACAAGACCGGAGCCGGCGCCGCGGCCGAGTCGTTCCCGCTCGGCGAGGTAGTGGCCGTGCAGGACGCCCAGCCTCTCCGGCGGCACGTGCGGGGGGACGATCCAGGCGTCTCCCAGGCGGGCGGCACGGTGCGCGCCGGTCTTGTGCGGGCCCGCGCCGACCCAGATCGGCGGCCCGCCCCGCTGCACCGGTTCGAGGCTGATGCTCTGGCTCTCGATCCGGAAATGGTCCCCGTGGAAGGTGGTGGGCTCTCCGGACCAGAGCCGCCTGATCACCTCGATGCTCTCCTCGTACCGGCCGACGCGGTCGCCCATGGCGATCCCGAAGGAGTCGAACTCGTTCTCCCGGTACCCCATCCCGAAGCCGGCGATCGCCCGGCCGCCGCTGATGTGGTCCAGCGTGGAGAACTCCTCGGCCACCTCGACCGGGTGCCGCAGAGGCAGGATGAACATGTTGGTGCCCAGCCTCATCTCCCCGGCGTCCTGCGCCAGCGCGGCCAGCAACGCCACCGGCTGCAGCGTCGGCATGTTGCCCAGGTAGTGCTGCAACACCCAGATCGACGAGATCCCGGACGCACGGGCCGCGCGGACCTGCTCGCGGAGCATGGCGATCCGGTCGGCGGCGACGGTACCCGGCGGGAAGTCGTTCATGACGGCGAGGCCGAACGTCAGCGACACGCCACCCTCCTCGCTTCAATGCTATTGATATTCATGAATCTACCCTGATTGTCCCCGCCGGGCAATGGCCCGCCACCCCGCCCGACGTTCTCCAAAAACTCCCATCATGCGTAATAAATCTCTTATGGGTAGAAACCGGACATGGTGTTTGGTGTCTCTCTTCCGCGTCTGCCCCGGCTGCCCGGTCAGGATCTCGTGGCGGCGCCGGCCAGATGGGCCGCGGACGCGGCCGGCAGGATGTCGCAGGTGCCGCGGCAGGCGGCCCGCCTGACCGGCAGCGCCGTCGCCGGCCTGACCGGCATGCGCCGTTCGACGTGGACGTATCCGGGCCGGATCCACCTCGAGCTCCGCTGCCCGATCCAGGAGGAGCAGTGCGAGGCCATCGAGTCGGCCCTGTGCGTGCATCCCTCCGTGCGGTGGGCCCGGGTCAACGTCCCGCTCCGGCGGGCGATCGTCGGCGTGACGGAGCCGCCCCCGGCCGCCGACGACCTCGGCGCGATCCTCGACAAGGTGGAACGGGCCGCGCTGGAGAAGAACCCCGCCGCCACGCAGGGCACGGCGGGCGGGCCGCCCACCGCCCTCCTCCTGGCCGCCGACGCGGCCGGTCTCGCGGTGACCGCCGTGGAATGGCTGGTCCACCGGGCTCCGCTGCCCCCGGGGGCCGCCGGCGTCGCCGGGTACATGAGCGCGGTCCCCCAGCTGCGGCGCGTGATCGACAGGTCGGTCCCGGCATGCCGGTCGTGGATGCCCCTGGTGAACACCACCGTCCAGACCCTCACCCCGGGCGGGACCGGTCTGGCCATCGACCTGGTGCAGCGGGTGCTGCAGATGCGCCAGGCGCAGCTGCAGATCGCCCTGTGGGCGCGGAAGGAGGGTGAGCTGACCGGCACCCCGCAGCGCGCCGAGGCGCACCTGCAGGCACCCGAGCGGGCCGCTCCGCTGCCCGACGGCCCGATCGAGCGGCACGCCGGGCAGGTCCTCTCCGGCAGCGCGATCGGCAGCCTGGTCGGCAGCCTGCTGACCGGTGACACGCACCGCGGCCTCGAAGTCGCCCTCGCCGGCCTGCCCAAGGCGTCCTCCGCCGGCCGGGACGCCTTCGCCGCCGAGCTGGGCGCGCTGCTCTCCCAGCGCGGTGTGATCATCACCGACCCCGCGGCGCTGAGCCGGCTGGACCGGGTCGACACGGTGGTGGTGGACGGCGAGGCGCTGGTCTCGGAGCACATGATGATCGGCGAGGTGGCCCCGGCCGAGTACGCGGACCACGAGGAGGTCGCCACCCGGATCCACGGGCTGTTCGACCCGGCCGCGCCGGGAGAGACGCACCGGGACGGGGACTGGGCGCTCGGCCCGTACGACGACCTGCCCCGGACGGGCTGGGCGGGCCGGAAACACCGCGACCGCTTCCGGGCCGGCTCCGCCGCGCACGTGCTGGCCCTGACCCGCGGGGACCGGCTGCACGCCGTCGTCTCGGTCGTCGCCCGCCGGGCTCCCGAGGCGCACGCCCTCACCGTGGCCGCGCGCCGCGCCGGGCTGCGGCTCGTCGCGGCGGGCGACGAACCCGACCTGCCGGGCAGGTCCGGCGACCGGGTGGCGGGCGGCGCGGATCTCACGGCGTCGGTACGCCGGCTGCAGCGGGGCGGAGCCGTCGTCCTGCTCCTCTCGCGCGACCGCGGGGCGCTCGCGGCCGCCGACTGCGCGATCGGCGTGACCGGCCCCGGCGGCCTGCCGCCGTGGGGCGCCGACCTGCTCGTGGGCGACGACCTGACCACGGCGGCCCTGATCATCGAGTCGGCGGGCGCGGCCCGCCGGGTCAGCGAGCGCGGCGTGACGCTCGCCAGGGCGGGCACCACCGTGGCCGCGATCTACGGGCTGACCGGGCGGATGAGCCGGGTGACCGGGCAGGTGCTGTCCGCGGTGAACGGCGTCGCCGCGCTCTCGCTGGTGCAGGGCACCTGGCAGGCCCACCAGAGCATGCGGCAGACGACCGTCCCGGCGCCGCCCGCGACGCCCTGGCACGCCATGCCGGGCGAGCAGGTGCTCGCCGAGCTGGAGACCCGCCGGACCGGGCTCACGGCGGCGGAGGCGGAGCGGCGCCGTATGACCCGCGCGAAGCCCCCGTCGGCACCCTGGACGCTGGCCCGCGCCGTCGGCGCCGAGCTCGCCAACCCGTTCACCCCGGTGCTGGCGGCCGGCGCGGCCGGCTCGGCGATCCTCGGCTCCGCCGTCGACGCCTCGCTCGTCCTCGGCGTCATGGGCCTGTCCGCCCTGGTGGGCGGGGCGCAGCGGACGGCCGTCGCCAGGACCCTGGCGGAGCTGTCCACCCTGGCCAAGGTGCGCGCCCGCGTGTTGCGCGACGGCGCGGAGTGCCAGGTGGAGGCGGTGGAGCTGGTGGCCGGAGACGTCGTCATGCTCGAGACCGGGGAGGTGGTCCCCGCCGACTGCCGCATCCTGGAGGCGGACGGCCTGGAGGTGGACGAGTCGTCCCTGACCGGCGAGTCCCTGCCCGTGTCCAAGGGCAGCGGGCCGGTGTTCGCCCGGCACGTCGCCGAACGCCGCTCCATGCTGTACGAGGGGACGACCATCGCCGCCGGCTGCGCCACCGCGGTCGTGGTGGCCGTGGGGGACGGCACCGAGGCCGGGCGCGCGATGGCCGCCACCGGGGACGCCAGGCGGGTGAGCGGCGTCGAGGAACGGCTCGCCGCCATCACCCGGGCGACCACGCCACTCGCCATCGGATCGGCCGTGGGAGTGACCCTGTCCGGTCTGAGCCACGGACGGCAGCTCCGGGAGACCCTGGGCGAGGGCATCGGCCTGGCGGTGGCCTCGGTCCCCGAGGGCCTGCCGCTGCTGGTCAGCGCGGCTCAGCTGGCCGCCACCCGCAGGCTCGCCGCCCGCGGCGTCCACGCCCGCAATCCCGGGACCATCGAGGCGCTCGGGCGCGTCGAGGTGCTGTGCTTCGACAAGACGGGAACGCTGACGGAGGGGCGGATCCGGCTGGCCAGGGTCGGCGACGCCGACCGGGAGCAGGACGTCACCGAGCTCGACGACACCCTGCGGAAGGTGGTCGCCGCGGCGTTGCGCGCCACGCCGCACTCCGATGACGGCAACTACAGCCACCTCACGGACGAGGCCATCGGCGAGGGCGCGGCCGGCCTCGGGGTCTCGCGTCAGACCGGCGCCGACGGCTGGGAGGAGATCACCGCGCTCCTCTTCGAGTCCTCCCGCGGCTACCACGCCACGCTCGGGCGTTCCGGCGCGGACCGGCTCCTCAGCGTCAAGGGGGCCCCGGAGACCGTGCTGCCGAGATGCTCCGGGCTCGACGACCGCGGCCGTCGCGCCGTCGAGGACCGTATCGAGCATCTCGCGTCCCTGGGGCACCGGGTCCTCGCCGTCGCGGAGCGGCGGGTGGAGACCGACCGGCTCGACGACGACGTGGTCGGCGACCTCACCTTCGCCGGCCTGCTCGGGCTCGCCGACGTCGTGCGCGACACCGCCGTGTCCGCGGTGGCGGGCCTGCGGAACGCGGGCGTCCAGATCGTCATCGTCACCGGGGACCACCCCGGCACGGCCGGCGCCATCGCCGCCCACGTGACCGACGACACCGACCTCCACGTCCTGACCGGCAACGACGTCGACGACATGGACGACTCCGAGCTGGACAAGATCCTGCCGACGGTGGACGTGGTCGCCCGGTGCACCCCCGCCCACAAGGTCAGGGTGATCCGGTCCTTCCAGCGGCTGGGCAAGGTCGTCGCCATGGCCGGCGACGGCTCCAACGACGCGGCCGGGATCCGGCTCGCCGACATCGGGATCGCCCTGGGCCTGGGCGCCACCCCGGCCGCCCAGGCCGCGGCCGACCTCGTCGTGGCCGACGAGAGCCTGGAGACCATCATCTCGACCCTGGTCGAGGGGCGGGCCATGTGGGCCTCGGTACGGGAGGCCCTGGCCATCCTCGTCGGCGGCAACCTCGGCGAGATCGGCTTCACCACCGCCGTGTCGCTCGCCACCGGCCGCTCCCCGCTCTCGGCGCGGCAGTTCCTGCTGGTGAACATGCTCACCGACCTCGCCCCGGCACTGGCCATCGCCGTACGGGCCCCCTCGGCGGACGCGGCGGCGGCCCTGCTCGACGAGGGACCGGAGTCCTCCCTCGGCGCGGCCCTCACCCACGACATCGTGCGGCGGGCGGTCTTCACCACCCTCGGCGCGGGAGCGGGCTGGACGCTCGCCCGGCTGACCGGGCCCCGGTCCCGCGCCCGCACCGTCGGGCTGGTCGCCCTGGTCGGGACCCAGCTCGCCCAGACGCTCCTGGCCGGCGGCCGGAGCCGTGCCGTCCTGCTCAGCTCGCTGGGCTCAGCGGCCGCGCTGGCCGTCGTCGTCCAGGTCCCGGGGGTCAGCCACTTCTTCGGCTGCGTGCCGCTGGACCCCCTCGCCTGGGGCATCGCGCTCGCCGCCGTCGTCGCGGCCGTGCTCGCCGAACGCTTCCTCCCGCTCGAACGCCTGGGCCTGCGGGGCGGGCCCCACCCGGCCCCGGCCGGACACGGCGAGCACGGGGACACGAACCACGCGGAGGCATGAATCACCCGGAGACGCGAACCGCACGAAGGCCCGGAGCCGCTTCGCCGCGACCCGGCGGGTCGTCCGGCGCCGTGCCTCCCCATGACGAGACCGGTGCCCGCCGGAGAGCGGCCCCGGTCTCGCCCCTACTTGCACCGACATTACGGACATCTATGCTTTTCACGTCGTCACGGGCACGAGCACGGCGAGGGACGAGGTGCTCGAACCCATCGGCGACTTCGCGCGGGCCGCCCTCGGCTGTGATCCCCGTGATCCGGCGCGGACAACGCAGCAGCAGACGGGAGCCGCGCCGTGACAGTCAGACGATTCGAGTCCGCCGAGCATGACCCCGCACTCCGGGGCTTCGCCTTCGGCCGCGCCTGGCGGGACGAGATCGCGTCGACCTTCACCCGCTACGGCGAGTTGTTCGCGGCCTCGGGCTCCTCGGCGGCGCAGGTGCGGACATGGGGCGAGCAGGCCCTCGCCGTGACGGACGGCTGGTGCCCGCGGCTGACCACCGAGATGAACGCGATCGCCGACGGCAGCGGGCTGCCCGCCTGGCAGATCGGCGCGCTGAACGCGCGCACCGAGATCCTGGCCGCGAGCGCCGTACGGCGCGGCGCCACGGTCCCGAGGGGGGAGTGCTCGACGGCCGTGCACCTGCCACGCGACGGGCGGCCCCCGCGCACCATCCAGACGTGGGACTGGCACGAGCATCTCCGCGACGTCCGGCTCGTATGGGCCTACGAGCCGCGGCCCGGCCACCGGGTCCGCACGTTCACCGAGCTGGGCGTGCTCGCCAAGATCGGCGTGAACAGCCGGGGTCTCGGCGTGCACTTCAACTTCCTCGAACACGGCTCCGACACCGACGAGATCGGCGTTCCCGTCCACCTGGTCGCCCGCCGGATCCTCGACGAGGCCGGAACCGTCGGCGAGGCCCGCGACATCGCGGCGTCGGCCCGTACCTCGGCCTCGACCGTGATCACCGTGGTCGGCTTCGACCGGGGGCACTCCGACGCCGTGTGCCTGGAACTCTCCCCGGCGGGGCTCGGCGAGGTACGGCCCGAGCAGGACGGCACGCTCCTGCACACCAACCACTTCCTCGACCCGGAACTGGCCCGGGGGGAACGCCACGCCGACGACTCGGACAGCCGCGACCGGCTGGCCACGCTGGCCGAACGCCGCCCGGCGCTGCGCTCCGCCGACCTGACCGATCGGGCGAGGGCGCTGCTGTCCCACGCACCCGACGGGGCCCCGCTGTGCGCGCATCCCGACGCGGACGCCCCCATCACCGACCGGTGGGAGACGCTGATGACGATCAGCCTCGACCTGGAGGCGTCCCGCCTGGAGTTCCACCCGGGCGGCCCGTGCGGCGTGACCCCGCGCACCTGGCAGTCGTTCTGAGCTCACCCGCGGACCGGACCTCGGGCGAAGACATCGCCGCCCCCGGCACGCTCGGCGGCGGCCCCGGAGACGCGGCGCCCGGTGAGTGCAGATGAGCGCCTCCCCGCCAGGGCCGACGGATCCCGTTGAGGACCTCGAGGCCGGTCAGCCGACGGGTCAGACCCTGGTGGGAGGCGCTCGGCTACGTCTTCGCTGTCAGCCGAGGACGACGGGGCCGGTGTCCTCCCCGGCGACCGGGTCCACCGGCCGGTGGCGGGCCCGGGAGGCGGCCAGGCGGCCCCAGTCGTTCCTGATCCCGTCGCGGATGGCCAGGAAGTCGCCGTACAGCTCGTCGTAGAGCGCGGAACGCTTCTCGTCGGGCTCGAAGACGTCGCGTGTGGACACGTGCCGTTCGACCGCGGCCTGGATGGTGGGCTCGTCGCCGGACGCGACGAGCGCGGTGACGAACGCGCCCTTGGCCCCGATCTCGGAGTCGACGGACCGCAGCGTGGGCACGCCGGTGATGTCGGCGAGCAGCCGGCACCAGAAGTCGCTGTTCGCGCCGCCTCCCGTGATGCGCAGCTCCGTGGCGCGGGTGCCCGAGAACTCCAGGCACTCACGGACGACGTAGCTCAGCCCTTCCAGCATGGCGCGCGCGATGTGGGACCTGGTGTGCTCGAAGGTGAGCCCGCTCATCGAGCCGCGGGCACGGGTGTCCCGGAAGGGGGCGCGCTCGCCCGCCGGGCTGAGGTAGGGGTGGAAGAAGATGCCGCCCGCGCCGGGATCGACGGTCTGCGCGAGGTCGGAGATCCAGTTCGGGTTGTCCAGGCCGATCAGCTTCATCCCCCAGCCGATGGCCTCCACCCCGGACATCGCGGCGAGGGAGCGCAGGTATCCCCCGGGTACGCCGGAGGGCAGGGTCATCCCGGCCGGCGTGCCCGAGGTGTCCACCGCGGCGATGGGCGTCCCGGTGGACAGGGTCGTCCCGAGGATCGTGCAGGCGTGACCCGGGGTGACGGCCCCGATGCCGATCGCCGTGGCCGGGATGTCGAAGGGAGCCATGACCACCGGCAGCCCCGCCGGGAGCCGCAGCTCCGCCGCGGCGAGCGGCTGCAGCTCACCGGCCCGGTCGCCGTCGCCCCGGACGTCGGGCAGGAGCCGCTCGGCCCAGGGCATGTCGAGGAGGTCGAGGATCTCCGGCGAGTACTTGCGCCCGCGGATGTCGAAGAACGGCGAGGCGGCGTCGGACTCCTCGGCCGCGTACTCGCCGGTGAGCCGCAGGAACAGCCAGCCGTCGCAGTACAGCGCCTTGTGCGACGCGTCGAGCCGCTGCCGGTCGTTGGCCCACAGCCACTTCATGATGGCGCCGGACGTGCCCGCGAAGCCGTAGTTCCCGTTGATCCTGAAGGCGTCGTCGAGCACCCCGCCGGCCTCCCACCGGTCGATGATGTCGGCGGCCCGCCCGTCGTTCCACAGGATGGCCGGGCCCGTGGGGCGGCCGTCGGGTCCCACCAGCCAGCACCCGTCCCCCTGCCCGGTGAACGCGAGCATCCGCACCGGCTCGCGGGCACCGTGGACGACGGACCGGACGGTGTACACGACCGCGTCCCAGACGCTGTACATGTCCTGCTCGCTGAAGCCCGGGGAGCGTCGCCAGACCTGCGTCGCCTGGCGGGCGACCTGCAGCTCGCGGCCCTCCTCGTCGAACATCACGGCCTTGACCATGGTGGTGCCTGCGTCGACGCACAGGATGGCCATGCTTCTCGCTCCTTCGTGACTGCGCTGCGCTCGGCGGCCGGGGACGGATCCCTAGCTCGCGAAGCGCTCCTCGTACCGGGTGATGACCACGACCTTCTCATTCGACGGGGAGGAGCTGTCGAACTCGTAGCCGAGCCACTCCTTGACCAGCCGGCGCGCCAGCTCGGGCCCGATCACGCGCTGGCCGAGCGCGAGCACCTGGCAGTTGTTGGAGAGGATCGACCGCTCGGCGCTGAAGGAGTCGTGGGCGACCGTGGCGCGCACTCCGGGCACCTTGTTGGCGCTGATGGCCATGCCGATGCCGGTGCCGCAGATCAGGACACCCCGGTCGATCTCCCCCGCCGCGACGAGTTCGGCGAGCCTGATACCGACCTGGCCGTAGGACTCGCTCTCCGGATCCGACGCGGGGACGCCGAGGTCCCGGACCGATTCCACCCGGTCGTCGTCCTGCAGATCCGCGAGGATCATCTCCTTGTAGGCGAGCCCGGCGACATCGGAACCGATCGCCATCCGCCAGCGCTTGGAAGCCATGGATATTCGTCTCCTTCGTACGTTCCGTCAGTGAGAGGTCCGGCGTCAGCCGCGGTGCCGGGAGAGCACGCCGCCGACGACGGTGAGGATGAGGCCCATCGAGGTCGCGCCGGCGTCCGGGGATCCGACGCTGCGCTCGGCCAGGGGACGAGCCCGGCCGACCTTGGGCACGAGATGCGCGGTGGCGGCGCCCGCCTCGACCGCGGAGCGGGCCGCCGCGGCCCACGCGTCGGCGAGCGCGGAGCCCGCGGCGAGGTTCGCGTCGAGGGCGTCGGCGAACGGGAAGACCGCGTCGAGCATGGTCTTGTCACCGAGTTCGGCCCCGCCGAAGTCCTTCATCGCCTCCGCGCCCCGCCGCACGGCCCGCGCGAGCCGCGCCGCGTCGACGGGCTCGTCGTTGCCGAGGGACTCCCCGATCGTGCGCAGGAACAGGCCCCACAGCACCCCGGAGGTGCCGCCGGCCCGGTCGCCGAAGGCGCTCGCGGCCGCGGCGAGGACGGTGGCGACGCCTCCCCGCGCCGCCCCGGCCGCCGACTCGGCGGCGCGCAGCCCGCGGACCATGCCGGAACCGTGGTCGCCGTCGCCGGCGATCGCGTCGATCCGCGCGAGCTCGTCCTCGTTCTCGACCACGACGGCGGTCATCGCGCGGAGCGCTTCCCTGACGACGACGGCGGCGCGCTCCGACTCGGGGGCGGCCTGCCCGGCCGTGCCCGCGGCGGCGGCCGCCGCCGGGGCGACGTAGCGTTCGGAGGTCGCGGTGCGGACGCTGCCCCGGCGGAAGGCGGGCGTCTGCGCCGGGGCCCGCCAGAGCTCCTCCAGTTCGTCGTCCAGCCAGGTGATCGAGAGCGAGCAGCCCGCCATGTCCAGGCTCGTGACGAGCTCGCCGACCTCCGGCATGACCGGTTCGACGCCGGCGTCGACGAGCAGCGGACGCACGTTGTTCCAGAGCAGGAACAGTTCCTCGTACTTGGTGGCCCCGAGACCGTTGAGAAGCACGGCGGCGCGGTGCGCGCCCTCGGGACGTTCGGCGAGAAGCGGCTCCACCAGCGCCGAGGCGATCTTCGCCGCGGGCATCCAGGCGTCGGAGCGGACGCCGGGCTCGCCGTGGATGCCCAGTCCGAAGTCCATCGTGCGCTCGGCCACGGCGAACAGCGGGCCGGACTGCCCGGGGAAGGTGCAGCCGGCGAAGGCGACGCCGAACGAGAACGTGCGGGCGTTCGCCGCGCGCATGATCCTCTCCACCTCGTCGAGGTCGTCGCCGCGCTCCGCAGCGGCACCGCCGATCTTGTAGACGGTGAACGTGCCGGCGATCCCGCGTCGCCTGTCCGCCTCGGCGGCGGCGGCGGAGGCGATGTCGTCGGTCACGTACACGATGCGGACGTCGACGCCCTCCGCGCGCAGGCGGTCCGCGGCGGCGGCGAAGTTCAGCCGGTCACCGGCGTAGTTGCCGAAGGCCAGGACCAGGCCGGCGCCGCCGTGGGCGGCCCGCGCGACCCGGTAGACCTGCTCGGCCGAGGGCGAGGTGAAGACGTCGCCGAGTACGGCGCCGTCGGCGAACCCGACGCCGGTCACCCCCGAGTAGGACGGGTAGTGGCCCGACCCGCCGCCGACGACCAGGCTGACCTTGCCCGCGCGCGGGCCGCCGCACCGGATGAATCCGGAGGCGCCGGGCACCCGCTCGACATAGTCCGGGTAGGCGAGGGCGAACCCGTTGATGACCTCGTTCTTGAATTCGGCGGGGTCGTTGTAGACCTTCGTCACCGGCGTACTCCCTCGGACAACTGCGCGAGGATGAACTCGCGCGCATCGACGTGGTCGGCGGCAAGGTGGTCCGCCAGTGCCGCCGCGTCTGGTTTCGGTGGGTAGGTGGCGTTCGGAATCCCGACGACGAGCAGGCCGGCGGCGTACGCGGCCCGGATGCCGTTGCTGGAGTCCTCCACGGCGAGGCCGTTGCCGGGGCTGATCCCGAGCCGGGCGACGGCCTCGAGGTAGACGTCGGGGCTCGGCTTGCCGCGAGGCACCTCCTCGCTGGACACGGTCGCGGTGAACAGGCCGGCCAGGTCGTGGTGGCGGAGCACCGCGTCGATGGCCCTGCGGGCGGCCGACGACGCCAGCGCGATGGGCACCCGGTCGCTCACGCTGACGACCAGTTCCCGCGCGCCGGGGAGGAGTTCGGCCTCACCGCGCCGGATGCGGCCGACGAGGCCGTCGACGCAGTGGTCGCGGGCCACGTCCGCGTCGCCGGGGGCGCCGACGTGCGCGGCGAGGTAGCCTGCCCACTCGGGCGCGCTCATACCCTGGACGGCCAGGGTGTCGGACAACTCCCACGGGCGCCCCCGGGACTCGGAGAAGTCGCGCCAGGCCTCCTCCCAGAGGTGCTCGCTCTCGATGATCACACCGTCCAGGTCGAACACGACCCCGTCGATGGTCCGGGCGTCGGTCATGAGGCCACCTCCACGGTCGCTCCGGCCGCCTCAAGGGCGTCGAGCGCCTGCGAGCTCGCCTCGGAGTCGGTGATCACCAGGTCGAAGACGGACAGGGGGGCCAGCCGGTGCAGCGCGGTCTTCTCCAGCTTGCTGTTGTCCACCAGCAGGTACCGCGCGGAGGCGGACTCGATCATCGCGCGCTTGAACGCCACGATGCGGTCCTCCTGGTGGTAGGCGTGGCCGGCCGAGACGGCCGAGGTGGACATGAACAGCGCGTCGGCGTGGATGGCCTCGATGGCCTCGATGGCGTGCATGCCCTGGAACGAGTCGTGCAGCGGGTCGTAGTCGCCGCCGATCCCGATGACACGGATGTCCGGCAGGGCGGTCAGCTCCTTGAGCGCGGCGAGGAAGTTCGTGGCGACGTGCAGCGGGGAGAGCTCCGCGAGGCCCGGAACCATGTGCAGGACGGTCGTCGAGTCGTCGAGCATCACGGACATGCCGGGTTCGACGTGGCGCAGCGCCGCCCGGGCGATCCGGCGCTTCTGCTCGATGGCGGCCGCGTGCCGGAACGCCACACGGGACTCGAACACACCGCTCGGCTGGGCGGTCGCGCCGCCGCGCGCCTTGCGCAGGACGCCCTGCCGCTCCAGTTCGTCGAGGTCACGGTGGATCGTCATGACGCTGACGCCGAACCTCTCCGCGAGTTCCTGCGCCGTCATCGACCCCTGGCCCAGGATGAGGTCGGCGATCTGGTTCTGACGAGCCTTGTTCTTCCGCACGGGGGCTCTTTCGACGTCGGGGACGCTCCGAAGGTTCGTCACAGCCGCTCGCCGTCCGCCACTCGGAGCCGGGGGTCCCTGACGATATCGCGGGCCGCCACGGCCGACGCGTCATCGGGAAGGCGCTGGGAGGCCAGTTCCGCCTCGACCCGGGCGAGGTAAAAACCGAGCTCCTTCCCGGCGCGCTCGGCGTCCCACCCGAGTTCCGCGCCGATCACCGGGGCGACCGCGCGCGCGGCGGCGACGCCCCGGTCGCGCGTCTCGATCGCGATGTGGGTACGGCGCGTCAGGACGTCGTCGAGGTGAAGTGCGCCCTCGTGCGTGACGGCGTAGACCGCCTCGGCGAGGAGGTAGTCCGGCGCGCCGTCGATGGGCCGCCCGAGCTCCGGGCGCTCGACGATCATGGCGATCAGGTCCTCGGTCAGCGAGCCGTACCGGCCGAGGAGGTGGTCGACCTGGGCCGGGGTGAGACCGCCGGACGCGGCGAGCTGGGCTCTGCGCGCCCTGGTCTCGGCGTAGCCGACGGCACCGATCAGGGGGACGCTCTCGGTGCGCGACGGGGGCACCCGGCGGCCGAGCCCCTTCACCGCCTCGTCGATCGCGTCCTTGGCCATGACCCGGTAGGTGGTGTACTTGCCGCCCGTGACCGTCGTGAACCCGGGGACGGACGTCTCCACCGCGTGCTCCCGGCTGAGCTTGCTCGTCGTACCGGCGTTGCCGCGGATGAGCGGGCGGAGCCCGGCGAAGACCCCGTCGACGTCGTCGCGGGTGAGTTCGGTCTCCAGCACGGCGTTCACGTTGCGCAGCAGGTAGTCGATGTCGGCCGAGGTCGCCGCCGGGTGGTCGAGCCCGGCGGTCCACGCCGTGTCCGTGGTGCCGATCAGCCAGTGCCGGCCCCAACTCCGCACGAACAGGACGCTGTCCTCGGCGCGGACGAACAGCGAGATGTCGCTCCGGATCTTCTCCCGCGGCACCATGATGTGGACGCCCTTGGACGCCTTCACGCTGAAGCCGGCCCTGCCTCCCGCGAGCCTCTGCAGCTCGTCGGTCCAGACGCCGGCGGCGTTGACCACGTGCCTGGCGCGGACGGTGAAGGTCTCCCCGGTCTCCAGGTCCCGCACCTCCGCGCCGCGGACGGCGCCGCCGGACGTGACGAGCCCGATGACCTTGACGGCGGAGGCGACCTCCGCGCCGCGGGCCGCCGCGGTGCGGACGAGTTCCAGGGTGTGACGCGAGTCGTCGACCTGGGTGTCGTAGAACGTGATCGCGCCGATCAGCCCGCTCCGCTTGACGCCGGGCGCGAGGCGCCGCACCGCGCCGAGGGACAGGTGCCGGTGGCGGGGCACCGCGCCGGCACCGCCGATGGTGTCGTAGAGCAGGAGGCCGGCGCCCATGTAGGCGCGTTCCCAGACCCGCCGGCGGAGCGGGTAGAGGAATCGGATGGGCTTCACAAGGTGCGGCGCGAGGTCCTTCAGGAGCAGCTTGCGCTCGCGCAGCGACTCGCGGACGAGGCCGAAGTCGAAGTGCTCAAGGTAGCGGAGACCTCCGTGGATGAGCTTGCCCGACCGGCTGGACGTGCCGGCCGCGTAGTCGCGCATCTCGACGAGCGCGACGGCCAACCCGCGTGTGGCCGCATCGAGGGCGGCCCCGGCACCGGTGACGCCACCACCGATGACGAGGACGTCGTATTCCGTGCGGGCGAGTCGCACCAGCGCTTCCGCGCGCCTCGCAGGGCTCAGTTGGCCGTTCGGCATGCGCTATCGGGCCCTTTCTGGCAGATGGTAGGGATCTTCGGATTCCGGTTCCGGGTGGTGAGGGGGTGCCGGCCGCCGCGAGGCGACGGCGACGGCCGGCTCGGTACCCCGCTTCGGATGCCGCCCGCTCACTTCTCCAGGACGAACGGGGCTGTGTACTTGTCGGCGTTCTCCTTGGTGATCAGCACGCAGTCGATGCTCTGCTTCTCGTCGGCGACACCGGTCTTGCCGCTCTTGAGGTACTCGACGGCCTGGGTGACGGCGTTCGTCGTGCCCTGGACGATGGGCTGGAGCACCGTGGCGACCATGGTCCCGGACCGCACCGCCTCGACCGCGTCGGCGTTCCCGTCGAAACCGAGCACCTTCACCTTGTCGATCATCTTGGCGTCGGTGAGGGCCTCGATCGCGCCGAGCGCCATCTCGTCGTTACCGGCGATGACGCCGGTGATGTCCGGGTGGGCCGCCAGGAGGCCCTCCATCTTCTCCTTGCCCTGGGCGCGGTCCCAGTTCGCCGTCTCCTGGCCGACCTTCTTGAGGTCGGGGTAGGCGGAGATGACGGCGGCGTACCCGTCGGAGCGCACCTGGGCGTTGTTGTCGGTCGGGTTTCCGAACAGCTCGACGTACTTGCCCTTGCCGCCCATCGCCTTCACCCAGGCCTCGGCGCCGATCGTGGCGCCCTGGGCGTTGTTGGAGATGATCTGCGACTTGGCGATGCCCTGCTGGGAGATCTCGGCGTTCACGAGGAACACCGGGATGCCGGCGTCGGTCGCCTTCTGGACCGCGGCCACGGACTCGTCGGCGCCGGCAGGGTCGAGGATGACGGCCTTGACCTTGTTGCTGATGGCGGTGTCGAGCAGCTGGTTCTGCTTGTCGGGGTCGGCCCCGTGGGCGTTGACCGTGGCCTGGTAGCCGGCCTTCTCGATCTCGGCCTTGGCGGTGTTCGCCTCCGCCTGCCAGTAGGAGTTGGCGAGGTCGACCGTGATGACGGCGATGGTCCCGCCCGCCGAACCGCCGCCCGAGGCGGGGGCGGCGCTCGCGGCGGAACCGGAAGCGGAGTCGGAACCCGAGGAACCGCAGGAGGCGAGGCTGAGTGCCATGACACCTGTCGCTGCGATGGCGGCGATCTTTCGGAACATGTGGAGCCTTTCACAAACGCTGGTAGTGCGGACGGCGGCGCGCAGCGGGCCGTCTGGGGTACGTCGGGCTACACCGGGGCGGGCACGCGCTCCGACGGCTTGGGGGGTGAGAACGCGGCCTTCGCGGACCGGCGCTTCTGCAGGGTCTGCTGGAGCTGGTCCAGCGCGACGGCGATGATGATGACGGCGCCCTTGATGATCTGCTGCCAGAACTGGGAGACCCCGACGAGGACGAGACCGTCGACGAGGAAGCCGATGACGAAGGCACCGATGAGGGTCCCGCGGATCGTGCCGCGGCCGCCGGAGAGCGCGGCGCCGCCGATCACCACGGCGGCGATGGCGTTGAGCTCGAAGAACTCACCGGCCGCCGGGGTGGCCGAGGACAGGTCGGCCGTCAGGAGCAGGCCGACGGCCGCCGCGCACAGCCCGGAGAGGACGTAGATGCGGGTCTTCACCTTCTTCACCGGGACACCGGACAGCTCGGCGGCGCGCTCGTTCCCCCCGGTCGCGTAGAGCCAGCGGCCGAACGGGCTCTTGCTGAGCACCACCGCGAACACCGCGGCGAAGAGGATCATCGCCCAGACCGGCATGGGCAGTCCGAGGGGCGCGCCCTTGAGGAAGGTGAGGAAACCGGTGTTGCCCAGCCCCTCCTCCCCGCGGAGCTTGGAGAACGGGGTGCCGTTCGTGATCAGCAGCGCGATGCCGCGGGCGACGTACAGCATGCCGAGGGTGGCGATGAACGGGGCGACCTTGAGTCTCGTCACCACCACCCCGTTCACCCAGCCGGCGAGAGTCCCGACACCGAGGGAGACGACGATCACGACCCAGACGGCGGGGTAGACGAAGAGGTCGAGACTCTTGATCTCAAGTCCCTCCAGCAGCATGCCGGCGATGACGCCGGACAGGCCGACGATCGAGCCGACCGACAGGTCGATGCCGCCGTTGAGGATCACCAGGAGCATCCCGATCGCCAGGATGGCGTTCATCGCGACGTGCCGGGTCATGATGATGAGGTTGTCGGCGCTGAGGAAGTTGGGGGACAGCAGCGAGAAGACGACCACGATGAGGAGAAGCGCGAGCAGGGCGCGCCCCTCGACCATCAGGGCCCTGGTATTGATCTTGCGGAGGGCGTGCGGCGCCGTCGCCTTCACGGCGGCCTGGCTCAACTCACTCACTGGGCGTTCCAATCGGGTGGATGCCGACCTCGGACTCGCCGGAGGCGGCCATGATCTCTTCACGTGACGCCGTGCGGGGGTCGAACTCCCGGACGACCCGGCCCTTGGACATCACGACGATGCGGTGCGACGCGGTGATCGCCTCACCGATCTCGCTGGTCACGTAGAGGACCGCGAGCCCCTTCCGCGCCTCGCGGAAGAGCAGGGAGAAGATCTCGCCCTTGGCGCCGACGTCGATGCCGCGGGTCGGCTCGTCGAGCAGGAGCACCTTCGGGCCGGTCAGCAGCATCTTGCCGATGACGACCTTCTGCTGGTTCCCGCCGCTCAGCGACGTGATCGCCGCGCCGGGACCGGCGGTCTTCACCCGGACGTCGGAGATGCCGTCCCGGATCCGGCCCGCCTCGCGCCTGCCGGAGATGAACCGGGAGACGAGGAAGGACCTGGTCATCTCCAGCAGGCTCGACAGGGACAGGTTCTGGCCGACGGACATCGACTGGACCAGCCCGTCGCGCTGCCGGTCCTCGGGGACGAGACCGATGCCACGTTCGATCCGCTCCGTGATGGACGTGCCGGCGACGTCCTCGCCGCCGAGTTTCACGCTGCCGGAGGCGATCGGCCCGCGGCCGGCCAGCGCCTCGACCAGCTCGGTGCGGCCGGCGCCCATCAGCCCGTACAGGCAGACGATCTCGCCCTGCCTGACCTCCAGCGAGACGTCGTTGACCGCGAGGCGGCCCTCGCCGGTGGCGTCGACGACCTTGAGGTTCCGGATGCTCAGCGCGACGTCGCCGTAGTCCCGCTCCGCGTCGCGGAAGTCGTACTCGGCGGCCCGCCCGACCATCTTGCCGACGACCCAGGAGAGATCGATGTTGGCCGCGTCCTCGGTGGCCACCAGTTCGCCGTCGCGGAACACGACCGCGTGGTCGGAGATCTCGATCGCCTCCTCCAGGTGGTGGGAGATGTAGACGATCGCGACCCCGTTGTCGGTGAGGTCCTTGATGACCTTGAAGAGGACCTCGACCTCCGAGGCGCTGAGCGCCGAGGTGGGCTCGTCCATGATGAGGATGCGGGCGTCCGTCGCCAGGGCGCGGGCGATCTCGACGATCTGCTGCTGCCCGATGCGGAGGTCGGCGACGAGGGTGCTCGGGTCGATGTCCTCCTCCAGCCGCTCCATGAGCCGCTGGACGACCTTGCGCTCACCGCGGTAGTCCACCGTGCCGAACAGGCCGGTGCGCTCACGGCCGATGAAGATGTTGTCGCGCACGCTCATGTTGGGGCAGAGGTTGAGCTCCTGGTGGATGATCGAGATGCCGTGGTCGACCGCCTGGTTGGGCGAGCGCAGCTCGATCCGCTCCCCGTCGAGTTCGAGGTGTCCGCCGGTGGGGGTCTCCACGCCGGCGAGGATCTTCATCAGCGTCGACTTGCCGGCCCCGTTCTCACCGAACAGAACGGTGACCTTGCCCCGCTGCACCTCGAAGTTGACGCCCTTGAGGGCCTGCGTCGCGCCGTACCACTTGGTGATGTCGACCGCCCGCAGGACGACGTCGGCCCGGGGAGGGCTCGCGGCTTCCCGGAACATCAGCCCGCCACCTCGATCTTGACGGGGGTGACGAGGTAGCTGCCCTCCGGGCCCGTGTTGGTGACGTACACGCCGACCACCGACGCGTTCTTGCCCCGCGCCGCGGCGGCGTCGACCTTGCCGGCCACGTCCGCGAGCACCTTGGTCTTCAGCTCGTTGGCCACCTGCTGGTAGTCGGTCTGGTTCTGGAAGTCCTTGAACTTGATGGTTCCGGGGGCGTCGCGCAGGGCGGTGCCGTTGGCGGCCTGGCCGAGGGCGACGCGGACCACGCTGTCCTTGGGCAGGCCGGCCACCTCGACGGTGAGGAGACCCTCGTCGGCCTCGGTGACCTCGCCGGTGAAGCTCACGGGGATCGCGTACTTGTCGGTGCCCGCGACGTTGCCGTACTTCTCACCGGCGGCCGCGGGGTCGGCGGCGACCGCGGCGGCGACCTCCTTGAGGCCCACGGCCTTCGCCTCGACGGCGCTCACGATCTTGGGGTACTCCCCGGCGACGAAGTCCTTGGCGTTGAACTCCGCGGGGTTGATCGAGGTGACCTCTTCTCTGGAGAGGACCCTGGTGTCCATGGCCATGGCGACCGCGAGGACGACCATCACGGCAGGCCAGACGAGGCGCGCGAGCATGCGGGGCGGGCCGGCGGCGGCTGCGGTACTCATCGGACTCGGGGGCTCCTTTCCGGGAACACGCCGGGAACACGCCGGGAACACGGCGATCCGGGGGCGAGATACGCGGACTTGTCACGCGTTCACGAGAACGTAACAGTACCTAACGTTAACTATCAAGGTTTGTCTGTTATGTACGCTGGTAGATCTCCAACAGATGTGACACAGGTCACGGTTCGCTAGATTTATCACGCAGGTAGCGATAACGTCTACGCCACTCACGTTAGAAGTAACACCAAACATCTCACCTGGCGGTGAGATGATCACTCGGGGATCGCGATGAGCAGCTACCGGGACCACTCCCTCGCCCGCCTTCGGCACGATTTCGACCTGCTCGTCATCGGTGGAGGCGTGAACGGGCTGGGCATAGCGTGGGACGCGGCCGACCGCGGCCTGTCCGTGCTGGTGATCGAGAAAGGAGACTGGGGCAGCGGGACGTCCTCGTGGTCGTCCCGCATGATCCACGGCGGCCTCAAATACCTGGAGAAACTCGACCTGGGGCTCGTCCGCGAGTCACTGCGGGATCGGGAGTGGCTGCTGCGGCACGCGCCGCATCTCGTCACGCCGCTCCCGTTCGCGCTGCCGTTCTACCGGAACAACACGCACCACCGGCTCAAGCTGCGCGCGGGGATGCTGCTCTACGACGTCCTCTCCTTCGACAAATCGCTGCCGACCCACCGCGCCTACGGGCGCGAGAAGACCACCGCCCTGCTGCCCGGCCTGTCACGGGACGGGCTCCAGGGCTCGGCGGTCTACTACGACGCGCAGGTCGAGTACGCCGAGCGGCTCTCCGTCGAGATCATGCTCGCCGCGCGCGGCGCCGGGGCCGTCACGCTCAACTTCGCCGAGTCGACCCGGCTGCGCGTCCAGCACGGCCGCGTGATCGGGGCATCGGTCCGCGACGCGGTCACCGGAACGGTCCACGACGTCAGCGCGCGCTTCACCGTCAACGTGGCGGGCCCGTGGGTCGACGAAGTGCTCTCCGGGCTCCCCTCCGGTTCGTCACCCGCACCCCGGCGGTTGATCGGCGGGACCAAGGGCACGCACCTCGTCGTCGAGCCGTTCCCCGGCTCGCCCGGCTGCGCGATGTACTACGAGGCGCTCAGCGACGGCCGTCCCCTCATGGTGATCCCCTGGCTCGGCAGATACCTCATCGGCAGCACGGACAAGCGGTTCGAGGGCGACCTCGACATGGCCGCGGCCGACCAGGAAGAGATCGACTACATCCTCGCCGAGACCAACCGCCTGTTCCCCGCCGCGAACCTGAGCGAGGACGGCATCCTGTACGCCTACACCGGGGTCAGGCCCCTCCCCTACGTGCCGAGCGGCGAACCGGGCGACATCACACGCAGGCATATCCTGCACGACCACCGCCCGCAGTTCGACGGGCTGCTCTCGGTCGTCGGCGGCAAGCTGACCACCTTCCGCACGCTCGCCGAGCACGCCGTCGACGAGGTGGGCAGGCGCCTGGGCAGGAGGACGACGTCGCGGACCCGCGGGCTCGACCTCCCCGGCAGACCCCCCGAGGGGCCCGAGGAGTTCGGGCGCGCGTTCGAGCGGGAGAGCGGACTCCCGGCCGCCGAGGCGCACCGGCTGGCCCGCGTCTACGGCGCCCGCGCCCGCCGGGTCGCCGCCCTCATCGCCTCGTCCGAGGCCCTCTCGCGAACCGTCGACCCCGTGTCCGGGCTGCGGGCGGGCGAGGTCGTCTTCGCGATCAGGGAAGAGGAGGCCGTCAGCCTCGCGGACGTGCTCGCCCGCCGCACCATGATCGGCCTGGAGCCCGACCTCGGCCAGGGGGCCATGGACGCGGTCGCCGCCGTCTGCGCCGCCGAACTCGGCTGGGACGACGCGGAGACCGCCCGGCAGAAGGCGGCCTACCTGCGCTACCTCCGGCGGTTCCTGGAACTCGAACCGACGCCGGTGATCTAGATGGGACGCTACCTCCTCGGCGTCGACGCCGGGTCCACCGTCACCAAGGCCGTGCTCTTCGACGAGACCGGCGGCCAGATCGGCCAGGCCGCACGGCGGGTGCCGCACAGCTACCCGCGCCCGCACCACGTCGAGCGCGACCAGGACGAACTGTGGGAGGTGACCTGCTCGGTCATCCGCGAGGTCGTCGCGACGACCGGCGTCCGTGCCGGGGACATCGCGGGCGTCGCGGTCACCTCCCACGGCGACGGGATCTACCTGGTCGACGAGCGGGGCAGGCCGACCCGGCCGGGAATCCTCTCGCTCGACACCCGCGCGGCGGAGCTGGTCGCGGACTGGGAGCGCACCGGCCGGAGCGACACCGCCCTCCCGCTCAGCGGGCAGAAGCCCTGGCCGGGCTCGCCGGTCTCGGTGCTCGCCTGGCTGCTGCGGAACGAACCGGACGTCGTGGCGCGGACGGCCTACGCGCTGCCCGGCAAGGACGTCGTCAAACAGCGGCTCACCGGCGTCTTCTCCACCGATCCGACGGAGTCGAGCCTGTCGTTCACCAACGTGTACTCGCAGGAGTACGACCGCGAGACGCTGCGCGTCTTCGGGGTCGAGGAGCTGTTCCGCCTGCTGCCCGAGGTGATCCCGTCCGGAGAGGTCGCGGGTGAGGTCACCGTCGCGGCGGCGGAGCGGTGCGGCCTCCGCCCCGGCACCCCGGTCGCGTCGGGCGCGCACGACGTCGACTGCGGGGCCATCGGCATGGGAACGGTGCTCCCGGGCCAGCTCGCGATCATCGCGGGAACCTTCAGCATCAACGAGGTCATCTCCGACGCCGCCCGGGTGGACGAGCGGTGGAACGCCCGCAACTTCGTCGTACCGGGCCAGTGGATGAACATGTCGCTCTCCCCGTCGAGCGCGGCCAACCTCGAGTGGTTCGCAACCAGGCTCGCCGCCCATGACGTGCGGGCCGGCGGCGCCACCGGCCGGCCGTTCGGCTTCGTGGAGGAGGACCTCCGCGCGATCGAGTCGAGCCCGAGCGACCTGGTCTACCTTCCCTTCCTCTACGGGTCCCCCTACCCGGTGGACGCGAGTGCGGCCTTCGTCGGGCTGCGGGGGTGGCACGAGCGCGGGCACATGCTCCGCGCGGTGATGGAAGGGGTGGTCTTCAACCACCGCCATCACGTCGACGCGCTGCGGGACGGGTTCGACGTCACCGACATCCGTCTCACGGGCGGGGCGGCCAACAGCACCCGGTGGGTGCAGATGTTCGCCGACGCCCTGGCCGCGCCGGTGGGGGTGAGCACCGTACGGGAGGCCGGCGCGCTCGGCTCGGCCATGCTCGCCGGCATCGCGGTGGGCGTCTACGCGGACCTGCCGGACGCCACCGCGGCGACCGGCGCGGAGCCCGTCATCTGCGAACCCGAACCCGGCGGCGTGGCACGGCAGGAGGAGAACTACCGGCGCTACCGGCGCGTCGTGGAAAGGATGACGGCCGTGTGGGCCGAGTTCGAGGAGACCCGATGACGACGTGGATCGGCACCAGCTGGAAGATGAACAAGACACTCGCCGAGGCGCGCGCGTTCGTCGACGGACTCGTCGCCGCCCGGGACGCGCTCGGCGGCGTCCGGGCCTTCGTCATCCCGCCGCACACCGCGATCGCCGCCGTACGCGAGCGCCTGCCGTCCGACGTCCCCGTCCTCGTCGGCGCCCAGAACGCGCACTGGGAGCCCGCCGGCGCCTATACCGGCGAGGTGTCGATGGGGATGGTCGCCGACGCCGGCGCGACGCTCGTCGAGATCGGCCACTCCGAACGCCGGGAGTACTTCGGCGAGACCGACGACACCGTCGCCCGCAAGGTGGCGGCCGCCGCCGCGGCGGGTCTCACGCCGCTGCTGTGCGTCGGCGAACCGGCCGAGGTGCGCGCCGCGGGCGGGGAGATCGACTGGATCGCCGGCCAGGTGAGCCGGGGGCTCTCCAGGCTCGCCGCGCACGACCTGCGCAAAGTCGTCGTCGCCTACGAGCCCGTCTGGGCGATCGGCGACCTCGGCCGCGAGGCGTCGCCGCACGAGATCGCCCCCGTCATGGAGATGCTGTCCACCCGTTTCGGTCCGGGCGGGGACGCGCGTCATAAGATCTCGGCGGTTCTCTACGGTGGAAGCGTCAACCGGTTCAACGCGGCGGCGCTGCTCGACGTGCCCGGGACCGACGGCCTGTTCGTCGGCCGGGCCGCGTGGGACGTGGCGGGCTTCGTCGAACTGGTACGCATCGGGGCCCGTGCCGGTCACGGGAGGCAGCCGGATGCGGGATAGTCGGATACACGACGGCCGGACACGCGACAGCCGGATCGAGGAGGAGGCGTGATGGGGGAGCCGCCCGCGGAGGGCCGCCTGTCACGGCAGCGCGCGCGCCAGCGCGCGATCGCCGCGGACGTGATGGCGGACGGCTCGGTCCGCATCGAGGCGCTCGCGGAGAAGCACGGCATCAGCCTGATGACCGCCCATCGCGACCTCGACGCGCTCGTCGCCCGAGGCATCGTCCGCAAAACCCGGGGCGTGGTCACCGCCCTGCCGTCCAGCCTCGTCGAGGCCAGCGACCTGTTCCGCCGCGGCCGGCAGCACGCCGAGAAGGCAGCGCTCGCCCGAGCCGCCTGCGCGTGGATCGAGCCGGGACACGCCGTCATCCTCGACGACTCGACGACCACCCTGCAGCTCGTCCCGGTGCTCACCGACAAGGCGCCCCTGACGGTGATCACGAACTTCCTCCCCATCATCGAGGAGCTGACCGGCGAACCGGACCTCACCCTGATCGCGCTCGGCGGCCAGTTCCATCCCTGGGCGAACTCGTTCATGGGGCACATGACCGTCGCGGCCATCCGCGACCTGCGCGCCGACATCGTCGTCATGTCCACCTCGGCCATCACCGACGACATCTGCTTCCACCAGACGCAGGAGACGGTCGACACCAAACGTGCCATGTTCGACTCGGCGGCCACCCGCCTGCTGATCGTCGACCACACGAAGTTCGAGCGCCGGGCCCTGCACGCCCTCGCGCCCCTGACCGACTTCGACCACGTCATCGTGGACTGGCGGACCCCGGCGGAGCACGTGGAGCGGCTACGGCGCAAGGGCGTGGGCGTCACCGTGGCTCCGGCGGTGCGCGGGCGCTGACACCGCGGCGGAACGCCGGGCGACCTCTGGTTCCTCTGCGCCTGCCCCTCCCCCGGACCGCCCTCCGGCGTCCGGCGGGGCGGTGCCCGGCTCACACAGCGGCCCTCCCAGGGCCGAACCTTCGACGGGCGACGGGCGACGGGCGACGGGCGACGGGCGACGGGCGACGGGCGACGGGGAAGACTACCTGAGGCGGCCGACGCCGGGCACGAACCGGCCGACGGCCGCGGCGTAGCGCAGGTAGTCCTCGCCATGCGTGCGGCGCAGGTAAGGCTCTTCCACCAGGCGGACCAGCAACTGGTTGGCGACCACGGCGGCGGCCAGCCCGGCCAGGCCGACCACGGTGGGCACCATGAGGGTCAGTCCGGTGCAGGTGATCAGCACGGCGGTCAGGATCGGGTTGCGGACCACCCCGAACGGCCCGGAGGTGACCAGCGTGGTCCGCTCACCGGGGTCGACGCCGGCCCGCCAGGAATCGCCCATCGCGAGCTGGGCGGCGAAGGTGGCGGCCGTTCCCAGGAGCGCCAGCACCAGGCCGCCCACCTCGACCGGTGAACTCTCCACCACAGGGGGGAGCCCCGCCAGGGCGGCGACCGGAGAGACCACGCCCAGGGCCAGGGCGCCCGCCGCGGCCAGCCCGTCGATCCGCCGCTGCACCGGGTCACGCCGGGCCGCCTCGCGCCTGTCACCGGTGTCCCCGGTGCGCCGCACCTGAATCCACGTGCGGGCCCCGGCCACGAGCGCCAGGAAGGCGATGAACAGGATCAAAGCGGTGATCGCCATGGTCGTCGGCCTCCCGTGCCGTGCCTCCGCGGAGCCCTCCCCCGGCAGGTATATCGGCACCCTGGCGAAAGAACGTTTCACGCTGACCGCGCGTTCCCCGCCGGCCCGGTCGTCAGTCGGTGACGCGGCTCTTGTTCGTGTACACCAGGGGCTGGTACTCGGGGTGCCGGGCGATCCAGGCGGTGTAGAACGGGCACACCGGGAGCACCGCCAGGCCGTCCGCACGCGCCGCGTCCAGCGACGCCCGCACCAGCGACCCGCCGATCCCCCGGCCCTCGTACGCCGGCTCCACCTCGGTGTGCACGAAGGCGATCAGCTCGTGGGTGCGGATGTACTCGGCGATCCCGACCAGGACACCGTCCAGCCGCGCCTCGTACCGCTTCGCGTCCGGCGCGTCGGTGACCTCCACCGTACCGGTCGTGGTCGCATCGCTCATCAGGTCGGCCTCACAGTTCTCCGGGTGTCGCCGACGGCACACGGGATGCCGCCACGGATTCACGTGGCTGCCAGTATGCCCCAGCCCGCCCGTCCCGCGAACCGGAGCCACCCGGGACCGTGAACGGCGGCCCGTACGGTCCGCACGGCCCGTACGCGGCTCGGCGCCTTCGGACGCACGGCCTGCCGGGCGGCGGGCGTGGCGCGGGGCCCTCGCCCGCTCGGCCCCCGGGTGAACCGGGAGGGACGGAACCGCGGTCCGGAGCGGGTCGTCACACCCGGTCGAACTTCGCGCCCCGGGGCGCACGGCCACCGCGGGAGAGGAACACGATGAGGCCTCCGGTCAGGCATCCGGCGGCACCGGCGGCGAGGAGCCACGCGCTCGAGTACTGGGAGCTGTGCTCCTCCTGGTCGGTCTCGGCGAACCACGTGTACCGGTTGGCCTCCCGGGTCAGCTCGTCATGGCGCCCCGGATCGGTCTCCTTGACGCTCTCCGCCTCGCTGAGCAGTCCGGTCGCCTTCTGCAGGTGCCCGTCGATCCGTTCCTGCGTGTCGCTCGCCCGCAGGAACAGGAAAATGCTCACCCCCAGCAGGAGCAGGGCCACGACCAGCAGCCCCGTTCCGATCAGCGGTTTCCGCCGCACTGTCGTCATGGGAAGGGACCATAGTCCGGTCTCCGGCCCGATCGCGCCCGCCGCCGGAATGACCCGGGGTCCCCCATCCGGGTGATCCATGGCCGGGCCTCTTCCGCCGGGCGGCGCCCGCGCGCACGCTCCGGACGCCGAGCCGGCACGCGTCGGGTGCCACCCGAGCCGCCCACCGTCGGGGCGACGCGCGCCCGGTCACGGACGGGAGAGGCGGCCGGTCAGCCCGTGACGACGGCGTCCAGGTAGACCCAGGCGCCTTCGTACCGCGTGAACCGGCTCTGCTCGCGCAGCTCGCCGGGCCGCCCACGGTGGGTGTAGCGGGCGCGGAAGGTGACGGTTCCCTCGGTGTGGAAAGGGCTCCCGCCGGAGACGTCCTCGATCTCCAGCGCGGTCCACCGCATGCCCCGCTCGAACTCGACGCGGGCCGGCCGGGTGGTGGGGTGCCAGGTGCGCAGCAGATAGGCCTCGTCCTCGACCGCGAACGCGGTGAAACGCGAGCGCATGAGCGCCTCCGCCGTCGGCGCGGCCTGCCCGCGGTGGAACCGGCCGCAGCACTCGCCGTAGGCGGCGGGCAGGCCGCAGGGGCAGGGCCGCGCGTCGGCGCGCGGCGACGTACGGCGGGGACCGGAGGCAGCGTTCACCCCGCGAGGGTATCCGGTTTCCCGGCAGTTCGCGGCGGCCGCACCCGTTCCGGCTGATCATGGTGTGAGCGGATCATGCGGATTCGTCGGCCGTACGGGGCCGCTGCCCCTCTCTTCCTCTTCGCCGTCGCCGGTGATCCAACGCGCATGGGACGCCTCGAAGAAGGCGGGTTCGCGAGCGCGTCGTGACAGCCATGGGTTCCGCGCCGCCCCCGGGCCGCTCCCGGGTCGTGAAACCGCTCGTCAGGGCGGCGGGAGCCTGCCAGTCCTGAGATGGGCGATGCCCATGTCCAGGGCGGCCTCCAGGTGGGTGGTCCGGCCGGTGGACATCTGGATCAGGACGCCGCCCTGGATGCCGGCGAGCAGGGCGGCCGCCGCGCGGTCGGGGTCCAGGCCCGGGTCGACCTCGCCGGCGTCCTGCATGTGCCGCACACCGGTGGCGATCTCGGCCTGCCAGCGGTCCATCAGCTCGGTGACCACGGCCTGGGCGCCAGGTGTGCGGTTGCCCAGGTGCGACGTGACGGAGTTGAGCGGGCACAGGCGGCCCTGCCGCCGGTAACGGTCGACGACCTTGTCGCGCCACGACTGCCAGGCGGGCCAGGAGGTGAGGTCGCCGAGCTGGGGTCGCTGGTCCTCCAGCACCCGGTCGGCCTCGAAGCGGGCCACGGCCAGCAGCAGTTCCTCCCGGCCGCCGGGGAAGTAGTGGAACAGCTGGCTCTTGCTGGTGGTGGTCCTGGCCAGCACGTCGTCGAGAGTCGTGGCGGCCACGCCGTGCTCGCGGATGTGCGCGGCCGCGCCCTCGAGAATGCGCTGTCGCGTCGCGGCTCCCTTGCGGGTCAGCGTGCGCATGGTCACCCCCAGGTTGGACTGTCCGGTCCATATTAGCGCGGGCGTCCCGGACCGCGAACCGGGCACTTCCGCAGGGAGCCGGCATGCCCGCACCATGCGTGGCCTCACCGGTCCGCCGCGTGCGACCACGCCTTTTTGGACTTGACAGTCCATTTTTTGGTGCGCAAGCTGAACGGACCGCACGGTTCGGAAAGCGAGCGAATCCCATGCCCATCGACAACGACACCCTGGTCCGCGAGTTCGTGGAGGCGTTCAACACCAAGAACACCGATCGTCTCGCGCCCTATCTCCACCCCGACGTCCTCTTTCACAACTACGGCGAGGACGAGGTCCGCGGCCGCGACGCGGTGCTGCGGGTGTGGAAGCACGTCTTCGGCACCTTCGAGCAGGTCAGGTTCGAGACCGTCCACCAGGCGGTCAACGACGACGTCGTCATCGCCGAGCAGGTCCACGGCCTCGCCCTGCCGGGCCGTTCCCCGGCCCCGGTGATGAACATGGCCGTCTACGAGATCCGTGACGGCAAGATCGCCGCCTGGCGGGACTACACCAACACCGCCTACGCCACGCAGCTGGTCAGCGGCTGACGCGCCGCCGGTCACCGCCCCGCCTGCGTCCCGGGTGCGCCATCCGCTCCCGGAGGAACCGGGAAAGGCCGGTCTCCGCGAGTCCACTTCCGAACGGAGCAACAACCTCATGTCTCTGGACCACTACTATCTGCTCGGCCGTTCCGGGCTGCGTGTCAGCCGACTGGCACTGGGCACGATGAACTTCGGCACCGGCGGCTTCCATGCCGCATACGGCAAGACCGAAGAGGAAGCCCGCCCCATCTTCCGTCGCTACCTCGAAGCAGGCGGAAACTTCATCGACACCGCCGATTTCTACACCGCCGGTGAGAGCGAGACCATCCTCGGCAATCTCATCGCAGAGGCCAAGGTGCGCGACAGGGTGGTGCTCACCACCAAGTTCACCAACAGCGTCGACCCCGGAGATCCGAACGCGGGGGGCAACGGCCGCAAGCACATGATCAGAGCGGTCGAGGCGTCGCTGCGCCGCCTGCGCACCGACTACATCGACCTGTTCCTGCTGCACACCTGGGACCGGATCACCCCTGTCGAGGAGGTCATGCGGACCTTCGACGACCTCACCCGGGCCGGGAAGATCCGGTACGCGGGCCTGTCCGACGTGCCCAGTTGGTACGCGGCGCGGGCCCAGACCCTTGCCGAGGCCCACTCCCTCGTACCGGTGGTCAGCCTGCAGCTGCCCTACTCCCTTGTCGACCGGACGATCGAACCGGAGCACATCACGATGGGGCAGAGCCTGGGGCTCGGTATCACCGCCTGGAGTCCGCTGGGCGGCGGCTTCCTCACCGGGAAGTACCGGCATGCCGACCAGGGCCTGGCCGGGGAAGGCCGGCTCAGCGGCGGAGGCTCGGCCGGACACCCGTGGACGGACCGGGAATGGCAGCTTCTGGCGACACTCGAGAGCGTCGCCGACAAGCTCGACAGGACGATGGCCCAGGTCGCCGTCAACTGGGTCGCCACCCAGCCCGGGGTCGCCTCGGCGATCATCGGGGCGAGCAGCACGGACCAGCTTGGGGCCAACATGGCCGCCCTCGACTTCGAGCTGCCGGCCGAGCTGCGCGCGAAGCTCGACGAGGCGAGTTCCGTGCCGCCCCGGTCGGTCTACCGGATGTTCACGCCGGACTACCAGAGCTGGCTGGTCAGTCCCGGCGTCAAGGTCGGGGACAAGCCGGCCGGGTACGCCCCGGCCGTGCGGAACTGGGTGTCCGGAAGCAGGGGCTGACGGACCTCGTCGTCCACCGCGGCGGCGGCTTGGGCGGCGTACGGGGACGATGCGAGGACCGGCCACTGTGCACCGCTTCTCGCACCGTCCGCGCGATCACCGCTCGAGCAGGCCCGCCAGCCGTTCGAGGGTCTTCTCCATCGACACCTTGTTCTTGGCCGGAAACCGGAACAGCGGGAAGAACAGGCTGCCCTTCGCCGTCGACCAGTCGAAGGTCTCGGTCACCCGGGTGGCGTGCTCGCCGACGGGCTCGAGCCGCCAGCGCCACCGGTGACCACCGCTGTGCCGCCAGGCGATCAGCCGCCCCTCCTCGAATTCCACCACCTGGTTCCGGACCTTGTACGCCAGGCCCATCCTCATGTCCATCCCGAACCGGGCGCCCAGGCTCAGCCGGTCCGGCGCGTCCGTCTTCGGCGCCACCACGGTCCCCGATCCGTCGATCAGGTGGTGCTTGCGCGGATCAGCCAGCAGGTCGAAGATCGTGTCACTGCTCGCGCGGACGATCCGCGTGACCGAGACCTCTCGTTTGTTCATTCTGTCACTCCTGCAGAATCAGTTTTTCGTCAATGACAGGGACGACGCCGATCGCGCGCCGGTCCTCGCCCAGAAGGCGTGAGAGCGTTCCCTCCGGGACACCGCAAGGTCATGTTGCATCATGTCGACGGTCGGTATGTGTTCGCCGGCCGCGGCGGCAACTCGCCGGTGGTCCGACGACATTCAGCCGGGTGACGGCCGGCGTCCCGTGCAGGGCCGGCGACGGCTCGCCCCGGCCCTGCTCGGCCCACCGGCGGATCGCCCGGTTGCCGGACGACGATCCGGGCCTGGCGCCCGGTCGCGGCCGGCGGAGGACGTACGCCCGGATCAGGACGGCCTCACCGGTCTGAGCCACTCCACGCGTCGATGACGTACACACATGACGTCATCCGACAGTCGCCACGGCTTTCCCCGGGTTCCTACCGTGGCTTCACCTTGGAAACCCGAGAACGAGCAGGAAACCATGTCTGAAATCACGTACACCGCGGTAGCCACCTCCACCGCGGAGGGCCGGAACGGGGGGCGGGCGACCTCCGACGACGGCATGCTCGACGTCAACCTCGCCGTGCCCAAGGCGCTCGGCGGCGCGGGCGGCGGCACGAACCCCGAGCAGTTGTTCGCCGCGGGCTGGGCGTCCTGCTTCATCGGCGCCGTGCGCCGGGTGGCGAGCGTGAAGAAGGTGCCGCTGAACGACCTCGCCGTCGTCGCGGAGGTCACCCTGCACCACGACACCGACGCCAACGACTTCAGGCTCAGCGCTGTTCTGCACCTGGAGGCCTCGGGCATCGACCAGGCGACCGCCGACGAGCTGGTCAACGGCGCGCACCAGCTGTGCCCGTACTCGAAGGCGACCCGCGGCAACATCGAGGTCACTCTCGACGCCACCGTGGCCTGACATCCGGGCACGGCCTGAGCCCGCCCCGTGACGGTGACGGGCTCAGGCCGGTGTGCGTCACCGGCGGACAACCCTCACCGGGAAGACGTCTCCTGGAAAGTCTCGAGCATCCGCGCGAGATCGGCCCGGGAGCTCACCCCCAGCTTGGGGAAGATCCGGTGCAGGTGGGTGCCCACGGTCCGGTGGGAAAGGTACAGCCGTTGCCCGATCTCCCGGTTCGTCAGCCCCTCGGCGGCCAGCTGCGCGATGCTCAGCTCGTGCGGGGTCAGCTTTTCCCGCGCGTCCGGGCCCCGGTTCGGGCTCGACTCCCCCGCACTGCGCAGCTCCCGCCGTGCGCGCTCGCCCCATGCGGCCATGCCGAGCGCGTCGAAGGTCTCTCTGGCCGTGCGCAGGTGCGTCCGGGATTCCACCACCCGGCGCTGCCGCCGCAACCATTCGCCGAACGCCAGATGGACGCGTCCGCGTTCCGCGGGCCACCCGGTCAGGTCCGTCCGCAGCGCGGCCGTGAACAGCTTCTCCGCCTCCTCGTTCGGGGCGAGCGCGGCGCGCGCGTAGCGCAACCCGATGTGCAGCGCCGGTGACGGCGTCGACGCGGCCAGCGGCTCCAGGTCGCGCAGGATGTCGCGCAGGGCGGCGGTCCGCCCGGCACGCACGGCGGCCTCGGTGAGCTCCGCGACGCAGTACGCGCGCAGGGCCAGCTGGTAGGCGGGGTCCGCGGGATCGAGCATCCGGCTCAGGTCGGCGAACGCGTCGTCGAAGCGCCCCTCGCTCAGGGCGGTGAGCCCGCGCGTGAGCTGGACGGTGGCCAGGACGGGCCGGGCGCCGGCGGCGAGTCCAACCCGTTCGGCCTCGTCGGCGAGTGTTCCGGCCTGCTCGTGGTCACCTCTCAGCGCGGCGATCTCGGCCTGGACGGCCGTGGCCAGCCCGTACATGAACGGCTGGCCGGTCTCCCGGGCGAGCCTGGCGGCCTCCGCGGCGACCGGCACGGCCGTGGCCAGGTCGCCCAGCCGGGCCCGGCTCCACGCCTGGACCGCCAGCGCCCGGGGCAGCAGCCCGAGGCGTCCCTGGGCGCGCAGGCCGGGCGCGGCCGCCGCGGAGAAGCGGGCGGCCAGGTCGAACGCCCCGACCTGCAGGGCCGCGCTGCCCAGGTAGCGGTCGACCTCCGGGTCCGCACCGGCCACGCCGGCCAGTTCGCGCAGCCGGTCCAGCACGGTGGCGCCCCGTTCGAACGGCGCGACGTACGCGGCGACCGCGACCATGCGCGGATCGCCGTCACGAACGGGCAGCCGGTCGGCCACGTCCAGCAGCGAGCGGCGGACGGCCGGGCCGGGTTCGGACCAGAAGCAGCGCATGGCGGCGCCCCACAGGATCCGGACAGCGGGCTCGGCCTGCCCGTCGGCGGCGACCGACGCGGCCAGCCCGGCCAGTTCCGACACGCGGGAGACGTCCTCGCGCACCCCGTCTTCGAAGCCGCTGAGCAACCAGCTTGCGGTGGCGCGCCGGCGCGGTGAGAGTTCGAGGGCTTGCGCGTCGCGGACCAGACGCTCGGCCGTGTCGCGGCGGCCGGATTCGACCGCGAGCTCGGCCGCGCGCAGCAACCTGACCGCCTTGCGGTCCTGCCCTTCGCTCAGCCGGGCCGCCTGCTCCAGCGCCGCGATCGCGGCGGCGACCCCGGCCCGGCGCCGGGCCCGGTCGGCCGCGCGGTCCAGTTCGGCCGCCACGCCCTCGTCGGCTCCGGCCGTCGCGGCGGCCCGGTGCCATGCCCGGCGGTCCGGCTGTTCGCGCAACGTCTCGGCGAGGGCCAGGTGTGCCTGCCGGCGCTCGGCGAGCGTCGAAGCCGCCGGGATGGCCGACCGCATCAGGGGATGCCGGAACCTCACCGCGCCGATGGACAGCTCGATCAACCGGACCTCGACGGCCGGTTCGAGGATCTCCGGCTCGGCCGCCGATTCCAGGATCAGGCCGGTGGCCGCGAGCGTCTCGGAGACCGAGTCGCTCTGGTTGAGCGCCGCGACCAGCAGGGCGGTGCGGGCCGGCGCCGGCAGGGCGGCGACCCGGGCGGTGAACGCGCGCTCAAGACGCTCGCTCAGGGGCGGCACCGGGCCGGGCCCGCCGAGGTGATCGCTCGGCGAAAGCGGCGAACCGGCTCCGCCGTGGCCTCCGATGGCCGCCGGCAGCTCGGTCAGCGCCAGCGGGTTCCCGGCGGCCTCCTCCAGCAGCCGCGCCCGGACGGCCGGGTTGAGGTCGGGGGCGATCGAGTCCAGCAACTCGGCGGCGACCTCGTCGGAGAGCCGGTCGACGGGCATCGCGGACAGTCCGGCGTCCTGCACGGGCGAGCGCTCGCCCTCCCGGAGGGTCGCGATCACGACGATGGGCTCGGACTCGATCCGGCGCGCCACGAAGGCGAGGACGTCCACGCTGGCGCGGTCGAGCCAGTGCACGTCCTCGGCGACGACCAGCAACGGCCGGTCGGCGGCCGCCTCGGCCAGCAGGGTCAGCGTGGCCAGGCCGACGAGGTAGGCACTGGGTTCGGCCGGGTCGGCGAGGCCCAGCGCGCTGCGCAGGGCGTCCCGCTGCGGGGCCGGCAGCGCGTCCACGCCCGCCCGGACCGGGTACAGCAGCTGGTGCAAACCGGCGTAGGCGAGGTTCTGCTCGGCTTCCACGCCGGTCGTCGTCACCACGCGCAGGCCCGCGACCGACGCGGCGGAAACGGCCTCCGCCACGAGCGCGGACTTCCCGATGCCCACCTCTCCCCGAATGAGGACGCCGCTGCGGCCCCCCGGCCCGTCGACGAGCTCGGCCAGGACCTTCAGCTCGGCTTCCCGTCCGAAAAGCGGCATGGTGCGGCACTCCTACCTTCGGTGTCCTCGGCGGTCTCCCCCGGCCGTACGCGAGTCCTGACCGCGACCATACCGAAAGTGTCCCGGTACGAGGTTTCACCAGCTCAGGCAGGAGCGACGGAACGGATGGCCGCCTGGCCGCGCAGCACACCGTGGACGTCCGCCAGACTCCATACCGTGGCGGCCCGGCTCCGGAACCGGGGACGACCACTGCCGGCGGGATGCTACAGTACGAAACGCTCATGATCGGAAGCTAGGAGACCAGACATGGCAGGTGACGACGACATCTCCGGGTGATACCGGAGGTTGACCGGCCCCGGCAGGCGCACATGACCGCCGCCGATGTGGCCCTCGTCGTCGTTCCCCGAATCCCTGTCCCCTTGCCGGGCGGCTCCGGCGCGCCCGGATCACGTACGAGGTCTCTCGCATGTCCGATGCGTTCATCGTCTGTTCTCACCTGTCCTTCTCCTGGCCTGACGACACGCCCGTCTTCAGTGACCTGTCCTGCACCGTGGGCAGCGGCCGTACGGGTCTCGTCGCCCCGAACGGCGCGGGCAAGAGCACGCTGCTCAAGCTGATCGCCGGCGAGTACCGGCCCGGTGGCGGAAGCGTGTCCGTCAGCGGCGTGCTCGGTTACCTGCCGCAGAGCCTGCCCCTCACCGGCGACCTGACCGTGGCCGAGGTCCTCGGCATCGCCCCGGCGATCGCCGCGCTGGACGCCATCGAGTCGGGCGACACCAGTGAGGAGCACTTCACCACGATCGGCAACGACTGGGACATCGAGGAGCGCACCCGCGCCCAGCTCGACCGGCTCGGGCTCGGCGACATCGCGTTCGACCGCACGCTGCGCACGCTGAGCGGCGGCCAGGTCGTCTCGCTCGGCCTGGCCGCGCAACTCCTCAGGCGGCCCGACGTCCTGCTGCTCGACGAGCCGACGAACAACCTCGACCTCGGCGCGCGCCGCAGGCTCTACGACGTGCTCGGCGACTGGAACGGCTGCCTGCTCGTGGTCAGCCACGACCGGGTCCTGCTCGACCGCATGGACCGCATCGCCGAACTCGACCGGGGCGAGATCCGCTTCTACGGCGGCGACTTCACCACGTACGAGGAGACCGTACGCGCCGGGCGGGAGGCCGCCGAACGGAACGTGCGCAGCGCCGAGCAGGAGCTCAAGCGCGAGAAGCGGGAGATGCAGCAGGCCCGCGAGCGGGCCGAGCGCCGGGCGGGCAACGCCGCCCGCAACCTCAGGAACGCCGGGCTGCCGCGGATCTTCGCCGGGAACATGAAGCGGGGCGCCCAGGAGTCGGCCGGGCGGGCGGGCCAGATGCACGCCGCCCGCGTCAGCGACGCCAAGGCCAGGCTCGACGAGGCCGGGCGGGCTCTGCGCGACGACCAGAAGATCTCACTGGAGCTGCCGGGGACCAACGTGCCCGCCGGGCGCACGGTCTTCCTCGGCGAAGGTCTGCAGGCCCGCGGCCTGTTCGCCGAGCCGGGCATCGACCTGACGGTCCGCGGACCCGAGCGCATCGCGCTGACCGGCCCCAACGGCGCGGGCAAGTCCACCCTGCTGCGCCTGATCAGCGGCGAGCTGGAGCCGGACGGCGGCAGGACCAGGCGGGCCGACGGCCGGGTCGCCTACCTGTCGCAGCGGCTCGACCTGCTCGACGTCGAACGCACCGTGGCGGAGAACCTGGCCGCGTTCGCCCCCGGCATGCCGGAGGCGGAGCGGATGAACCTGCTCGCCCGCTTCCTGTTCCGTGGCGCACGGGCGCACCTGCCGGTGGGCGTGCTGTCGGGCGGTGAACGGCTGCGCGCCACGCTGGCCTGCGTGCTGTGCGCCGAGCCGGCACCCCAGCTCCTGCTGCTCGACGAGCCCACCAACAACCTCGACCTGGTCAGCGTGGGGCAGTTGGAGAGCGCGCTCGGCGCCTACGAGGGGGCGTTCGTGGTGGTCAGCCACGACGAGCGGTTCCTCGCGGAGATCGGGGTGGATCGGTGGCTGGAGCTGTCCGGCGGCCGTCTCCTGGAGACCGGAGGGCCCGCCGGTGAGTGACGCGCTGCTCGCCCGCGACCTCGTTCGTACGCTGGGCACACGGCGGGTGCTCGACGGCGTCACTCTCACCGCCGCCCCCGGCCGCCGAATCGGGCTGATCGGGGAGAACGGCGCGGGCAAGTCCACCCTGCTGCGGCTGCTGGCCGGGGTGGACCAGCCCGACTCCGGCACTGTCGTCCGCCCCGCCGACCTCGGCTTCCTGCACCAGGAGATGCCGTTCGACGGCCGGTCCACGATCGCCGACGTGCTCGACAACGCCCTGCGCGAGGCGCGTGCGGACCTGACCGAGCTCGACCGGCTCACCCGTGCGCTCGCCGCCGCCCCGGACGACGCCTGCCTGCTCGGCGCGTACGGGGCGCGGCTGGAGCAGGCGCAAACAACGGCCCCGATCTCCGGATCGTGAAGAGTGAGCACCCGGACGGGGCCGCAGAGATGATCGTGGCGGCCGGTCCGGAACGGCCGTGGTCAGGTCACCCGTGTCATTCGACGGCAACCCGACCCGGAGCGCGGGGCCGTCAGGCCCGAGCGCGGGAAGCGGGGCGGCAGCTTTTACGGTACGCGAAAGCTTCGCGTCCTATTGCAGAGGAAGCCAGGAGGGCCACCAAGGCGGGACACAATCACCCGGAGTTCCTACGGTGGCAACGTCGTAAAGGATCATCGCCATTGGTCCCGAAATCGAAACAAGAATGGCGAGAGTCACCATGGCCGCCTTCAGCCAGCCACGTTCGGCAAACCATGGCAGGCGGGCGAGGAGATCGATCGGCAGGGAGACGAGCACCGAGACGCCCGAAACGACGGGAAATATGACGAGCCTGCTTGCCGCCCACATGAATCCGGCAAGCCCCTCGCCGACACTCAGATCACCGAGACAGTAGCGTTGCGTTCGAGCCACCAGAACAATATCCAGAAGAGTTCCGAGCGTTGCCCAGGTCAATGCGACGGCCACCAGCGTTCCGCAGCCCATGGCCCAGAACACATCGTCGGCTCCCGATGTGTTTCTCTCAGTCACGAAGCGATCAAAACAGATTCCTGTGACCATCGGGCGCAGAGAATGTAAGGGTACGGTGCAGACTCCTCCCGGCTCCCCCTCACAGGTGTCCCGCGCGCCCGGTCGCCCCCGAGCGGGAGAAGCCGGCGCGCGGTACAACGGCCGTGCCCATGCGAGGCGGTCGGGGGTTGTAAAGCGGTTGGAACCGGCGACGGAGCGGCGGCAGCGCGCACCCGGGGCGGGTGCGCTCGGTGCGTCGGGCGGCGGGCGTATGCCGTGCCGGTCCGGGTGACGGGCGTACGCCGTGCCGGTCCGGATGGCACGGGCCGGGACCGGCGTCAGGACCGCACGCCCGGCCCGCCGGCCGGTTCGGGACGGCGGTCACGGAGGCGGTCCACCGCAAGCGGATCCGCCCGGTGCCGCCCGGTGGCGTGGAGGCGATGGACCGGATCTTCATGTGAGCGGAGCGGCAGCCACTCAGATGGTCACCCGGAATGCAGAAAGGGTGTCTCCCTTTCGGGTGACACCCTTGCCGACCAGCCAAAGCATGGTCGGGACGACAGGATTTGAACCTGCGACCCCTTGACCCCCAGGCAAACCGGGAGGGGGCGGGATCATGGGTTACACCTGCCCCCACCTGCGCAGACAGTCCATGGCGATCCACCGTTGTCCGACCTTGTCCAGGGTCGTTGTCACTCAGTTAGTCACCCAGGATTCACGCTCCCCGTGTGCTCCTTCGGGTTCTCCGCCCAGATATCCCGGCCGTTGCTCCACAGTTCGGAGGCGTGGTACCCGAACCGGTCGAACAGGCCGTCGTCCTGGTAGCGGCGTAGGTGCAGCATCGGCGAATCGTGCCCGACCAGATTGGCCAGGTGCGGTGTCACCAGCATCTCGGAGTCGAACCGGAAGACGCTCATCGCGATGTGCTCGTCACCGAACCGCGCCTCGATGCCGGGCACCCCGCGCACCTGCTCGATCTCCGACAGGGTGATCCGGATACGGGTGGAGACGGTCAGCGGGACGTCCTCCACCTCCTCACGACGGCGGGTGACCTCACTGTCCGGGTCACCTATGAGGAAACGGATCTTGCAACCCTGCTCGGCCTTGCGCCTGAGAACCTTGGCCAGGTTGGGATGTTCCAGCCACAGAAAGTAATTGGTGTATCCAGCGAAGACGATCTCATTTCGGGCTGAGCTGATCAGGTTGCGCCAGATCGATTTCGGACAGGCGGACCGGTAGGGGTAAACGGTCAGGACTTCTCGATCCGGGCCGGTTTTCACGGTGTTACGGATAGCCTCTGGCCACAACACGGACGTATCAACTCCTAATACCTCAGCAGCGGCCCACTGGTGCCGAAGGTGCGGAATGCGCGTCTCATCCTGCAACCAGCGTTCCACCGTTTTAACGTCCACCCCACAGCGTTCCGCCAGACTTTGATTGCCGACCTGCGCATCGCGCATGGCACGGCGTAAGGCGACGTTGGCCACGGTACACCTCTGGGCGCTGAGGACGTCAGGGACGTTTTCAACTCTAACGTTGAAACGTCCTGGACGTCTCCGGAACGCGGTGGGATCGTCACCCGAACGAAACGACGCTTACCCCATGTCAACCCCCGTGATTCTGGAAGACCTCCAGGCCGCTTTTCCCGGATGGTGCATATGGCGTAGTTCTGCGGGCCGCTTGTGGGCTACCCGGAATGGCCGACATCTCACCGATGAAGAAGTGAACCGCGGCCTCTGCCAGACGATCGATGCCGACGACGTTCCCGAACTCGCCCAGCACCTTCGCGACCAGGAAGGGCTGGAGTCATGAATGCCACGACGGCCGTGGGACCGCGCTCAAGCCACCGCCTGGTGTCACCGCACAACGGCCCCGCTCTCCAGGCAGTGAAGAGCGAGCACCCGGACGGGGTCATGGAGATGATCGTGGCGGCCGGTCCGAAGGAGACGGCGTAGTGGTACCGCACCAAAGGCGGGACGTGGTTCCCGCGCGGTCTCCGGCAGCGCTGGCCACGGCTCAGCGGCTTCGGGCGGCCCTGGCGCGGCACGGGATCAGCGCCATCGTCAAGGGTGACGACGGGCTGGCGATGGTCTCGGTCTGCGCGGGCCTGACGGTGTGGTGCAACGGGGAACGGTTCTGGTGGTACGCCAGGTGGGATGCGCAGCGCCGCTGCCGGGTGAACGCCTCGCAGGAGGTGAGCGCGCTCGACCGGGCCGCCGAGAGGATCGCCGCCCACCACGCCCGCTTCTGGCAATCGCCCCCCGGCTCCGCGCACCCCGGCGGAGCCTCGACATGACCGGCACGACGGGCCAGGACGCGGTCCTCCCCGTGGTGGGGAAACCGGCGCTCGCGCGGCCCGCGGCAGAACTGCGCGACGGCTACGGCCTGCTGTTCGCGCGGGATGCAGGTAACTCGTTTGTGGTCCGGCCGGTACGGGCGGAGGACTGGTCGGCGGACCGGCAGGGGGTGACGGATCCGGTGTGGGCACGCGTCACTGACCTTCGGCGGGTGCCCGCAGGGCGGAATCTCGACTTCCTCGATCTGTACTGCGAGTTCATGCCCGCTGGGTCGCTGGCGATCACCGTGCTCAGTGATGCTCTGGTGGTGGCGGACCTCCACGGGACACCTCGACATCACTCCTGAAAGCCGGTGTGGCGGCACGGGACCTTCCTTCCTCTTCCCGCACCCGCGCCGCCGCACCCGACCCGAGATGGCCGCGATCAGGTCGCCCGTTTCATCCGATGGCAACCCGACCGTCATTAGCACCGGAAGCGGGGCGGCGTGCGCCACGAGGCGCTGTTTGACCGTGCGGAGGTGGAAGACCTTCGCCGATGGCTCGTCGTAGCGGGCCGTTGAAGTAGGAGGCAGTCTGACCCCGGAGGCGCGGGTGAGGGCGGAAAGCAGCCTCGACGACGTCAGGGCGTGCCGGTACTGCCGGACGGTGCGGGCCTGGTCAACGAGCGGGAAAGGTGTACGTGAGGAACCAGTGGTGTAACGCCCTTCAAGGCTTCCACCAGCTCAAATCCGGTGGATATGGGCTGGGTCGCGGTGCGCACCCGCCGGGCGAGTGCCCGGTTGGGGAACTCCTGGGCCGGTTGTCGCGCCTGGCCAGGAGGCTCTGGTGAAGGTCTACGGCGTAGCCAGGGCGATGCCGCAGGGGCATAGCTGGACACCTCCTCTCGCGAGCGGTCAGCAGTGAACGTGGGAACCATCTCGCGCCGCTCCCCGCACTTGGATCGCCCCGGCGAAGTTGGAGGCTAGATCGCTTGGTTCTCGGCCGTCAGGTCAGTGCCGGCGGTCGATCGGTGGAACGTCTCCTCGTACTCGGCCGGAGGGACGTTCCCGCAGTAAGAATGTAGCCGTTCAGAATTGAACCAGGCAACCCATTCCATCGTGGCGATAGTCACGTCCATGACGCCTTTCCAGCCGCCATGGAAGTCGATGAGCTCCTTCTTGTAGAGACTGTTCAGGGACTCGGCTGCTGCATTGTCATACGAGTCACCCTTGCTGCCAACAGAACGCGCCGCGCCGACCTGGTCGAGCCGTTCCGCGTAGCGGATGGAAGTGTATTGAACTCCTCTATCCGAGTGGTGGACGAGGCCGCCGACGTCACCTCCGCGAGACCAGATCGCCATTTCCAGGGCGTCGAGTGCCAGGTCAGCGCCCAGGTGGTCGGCGACCTGCCAACCGACGATCCGCCGCGAGTACAGATCCTGCACGAACGCGGTGTAGACCCAGCCGGCCGCGGTCGCCACATAGGTGATGTCCGCGACCCATCGCAGATCCGGCCGGTCAGCGGTGAAGTCGCGTTCCAGCAGGTCACCCG